>JAQICQ010000100.1 GCA_027858455.1 Elusimicrobiota bacterium
ATATGATGAAGTGGGAACGGATTACATAAAACTGTCGGGGATAAGTGGGACAGCAGAGAATACGGCAGCGTTTTCAAATTTAGGAGACGGCACATTATACAGCAAGATAAAATTTGACGAGACGAGCATACCGTTTAATTCCGATTGGGTAACGAATAATTACTGGAGATTGGGGAGCGGCGGAGACGGAGATCCTCTTTCTGCCAATACTACTTATTATTTTAAAGTTCAGGGGACTAACGGAGAGAACACCCAGACGGCTATATACGGGACCGAGGCAAGAGCGACGCGGATAGAGAGTGTGACGGGAGTGGGATTTTCTACAATAACGCCCCTTAGCGTGAAAGTCAGGCCATCCAATGTAGGGAGTTTAACGAATTTAGGAGCGGGAGAGAGCGGCTGGGAGGCAGAGATTTATAATGATAACGAAGTATTAGAATCCTCTTCAAGCTGGAGGCAGGCGACAGATTACTGGGAGGGGGTGGATTTAGAAATAAACACATTATATTACGCGCGGATAAAGAGCCGTAATAATAAAGGGCTGGAGAACGATTTTACCGAATACACGACATTCTATACTTTAGCGGCAACCCCGGAAGCTCCCCAGTTAAGTCGCTCCCAAACATATCCCGATGAGATAGATTTAAGTATTTCCGCCGGAGCGCAAAACGGCAACCCTCCGAGTGATACCGACTATGCGATAATGGTCTCAAGTCTAACAAATTTTACGACATACTGGTGGGTGGAAAATACCGGGACATCGGCGCCGGGATGGAATAAGACATTTAATATAGCGAGTGACTGGTCAACAGTATCTATTGTATTAGAATCCAATACCGAATATTACGCCCGGTTAATAGCAAGAAATATTGAAGGGACTGAGACTGAGGTGGGAGTAACGGCATCTACGATAACGCCGACTTCAGAGCCTGTAATAACAAGCGCGGAACCAATGCCGGCGCCAAACGATCCAAGCCAGATAAAAGTTGACTGGTCGGGTGATGCCAGCGAGTTTAAGATACAATATTCTACTTATTATCCGACCGAAGAACCGGACTGGGAGGGTTGGCAATTATTAAACGACTGGGATGTGGTCTATACAAAAACAGAGACGGGGATAGACATAAACTCTGCGAGGTGGTATATGGTGCTCGGCCGGACGAGCGACGGATTCGGGCCGTCGGTATCAACGGGGACGACCGGCGCGTGGACGAGGGCAACTGACCCGTCGTGGAGAACAGTTCCCCTTCCTGATGATGAGATAGGGGAGAAGAGTTTTCACATATACTGGAGTTCGGGAGCAAATCCGTCATATACGGAGTATTATCTGGCCGGTTCCACAGATGATGTGAATTACAGCGAATATCAGGACTGGAAGAGTACTATTCATTATAACGCAACATTATTAGATGTAAACAAAAAATATTATTTTAAAGTAAAGGCGCAAAGCGGGGACGGAGCGGGGAGCCCTGACCACGGAGAAGAAGTAGCGACGGATTGGACAACCGTTGAGAGTAAATACACCAGGATAGAGAGCGCGGCAGACGCTGACTTTAATAGGTATGTAAGTGCAATAACGATAACGGGAATATCTTACACCGGAGTAAGCTGGGATGACCCGCCGACCCGTATAAACGATGGCGGAAGCGGAATAAGATACTGGAATATAACAAAGAATCAGGGCAGGAATTTTGATGACGGGCAGGAAAAACAGTTAAGTTATACTGATACCGGACTTACGCCGAACTCCACTTATCAGTATGAGATACAGACCCAGAATGCGGATAACCTGAATAATACCGCCTATACGACAAAAATAATAACTACTTCCATAGAAATACCCACCGGTCTGACTTTTATAGATATTACCACCGGTTCTATAAGAGCAAGGCCGGCGCCTACTGCTTACACCAATCTGGGAGTATCTTCAAGCGCGTGGCAGGTAAAATGCGAGACATTCGGTGTGGACCCGTCAACTTCGGGTTGGAGTGTAGATTCGGCGACGAGTTATTTTAAATTTTCAGGGCTGGAAGCAAATAAAAAATATGAATTTATAGCCCAGGCCAGGAATAGGTCCGCGGAGGAAAGAAAGAGTTCTTCAATATATAAATGGACGTTGGCGGAAAATGCGACTATAGGGGCTGCAAGAGTAGAAGGTTCAACGAAGAGTTTAACAATAACGATCACCGAAGACCCCGGTAATTCTGCCGACAGTAATTATCCCGAATACGCTGTCTGCGCGACGACCAACAGCTGGACTGATACCTGGTGGTTAAATCTTGACGGGAGCGGATTTGCGAGTAATAGTTCGGAAGTATGGGATAAAAAAAGCAACTGGGGAGACGGGACAGATATAGTAGT
Source organism: Elusimicrobiota bacterium (assembly GCA_027858455.1). Classification (GTDB taxonomy): domain Bacteria; phylum CG03; class SLGR01; order SLGR01; family JAGXOG01; genus JAGXOG01. The sequence goes on from JAQICQ010000100.1 coordinate 2,362, forward strand.
TGCGGGACTGAACGCAAATAGTAACTATACATTTAAGGTAAAAACGAGAAACGGAGACGAGGAGTATAACGGAGATGGGTATTCTCCTGACGTGTCGGCCTACACGGAAATTGAAGAGCCGGGGACTATAGACATAATAAGCCGTTCTACGTTCAGCGTGACGGTGGAGGCAGTATCGGTATCTGAAGCGGGTAATTTCAGTAATCTGCAGGCGGGAACAACAGGATTATATTTTGAAGAATGGAATACCGGACAGGATATAAACCGGACGTCAACGACGACCTGGGAATGCAATTTAAGTTCGCCGAATGTTATGGGGAGTTTTCAAGTAACGAGTTACAACGGAGACGATCTCTCTGCCGGGACAACCGGGTGGTATGATTACGCAAGTTTGATAGAGCCTTCCACGGCGATAGTATTTGGGACTATAAATACAGATTCAATCCAGGTAAAGGCCGGAAACAGTTTTTCAAGATTAACTGATGTGGGATCGGGTTGGATAATATACAATATCACTGAATCGACAGATACCGGTTGGGAACAGACAGAGCCTGCATATTATACATTCAGCGGGTTGGGAGCTAATGAGGAATATAATTTTAAGACAAATTCCAGAAACCGGGAAGGGATAGAAAATACAGAGAGTCAAATATTTACTAAATACACAAAATCCAATGCGCCTGCCGCGGGAGAAATAGATGAAGTAACAGAAAATGAGATGACAGCGCACTGGACTGCAAACAGCAATCCTCAGGGGACAGAGTATCAGGCAGCGATATCCACAGTTAGTAATTTTTCTGTTCTGCTGGATTCTTCATCCTGGAAAGTAGATATTTCAAGTTATGTATTTACAGGACTTACACCAAATACGGTATATTATCTACAAGCCCGCACAGGAAACGGGGATGATACCGAAAGCGGATGGACAGCATTAGGAGATAAATGCACCAAGATAGAAAGTCCCACCGGAGTAAATTATGAAATTTGGGAAAGTTCCACAGTAGTAACCGCAGTTGGGAATTTTACTAATTTAACTTCCGACGGATATATCCAATTCGGAAAAAGCGCTGATGGAGTTAACTGGACAAACAGTTCGGATTTACTGACTGAAAGTAAGATATATACGGGACTAAGCGCTAATACAACCTATCAATTCAGGATAAGGACAAAGAACCAGACGCTGGCATCAATAAACGCGTGGGTGGTGGGACCCTCTTCTGCTACAAGGATTCAGGAACCCGAAGGAGCCCAGTTCGGGGTAATAACATCGAGTTCGGTGGAATTAAGGCCGTCTAATGCGGCAAGTTTAAGTGATTTAAGTGTAGGAGAGAGCGGTTGGAGAGCCTACAGCGTGGATACCTCATCTACAAGCGCCTGGAGACAGGATACGGGATATGTAAATTTCAGCACCGGGATGGTATCTAACGAGCTGTACAAATTTCAGCTGAAAACAAGAAACAAAAACGGATTAGAGAATAGTTATTCGCAAAATTATTCTACCTATACTTTATGTAATGTTCCGGGATTATCTTTAAGTAAACCGACAGAGCCGGGAGCAATTGAGGTAAGTTTGTCAGCAAACGGAAACGAAGAGACATCTCAGACGACGATATATAATATTCGTCTTTCAAGCGCTCCGTGGGGAAGCATCTGGTATCAGGGAATCGGATTTGATCCGGATGTCTATGAAACACCGCAGGATGGAGAGTATAGTGATTTCGGAGGAGGAGCGGCAAGAAAGATCACCGGATTAGTACCCGGGACTACCTACTGGATAGGGGTAAGGGCAAGAAATGCCGCTCTTATCTGGACGGGATGGAGCGATTCAGAGACATTAATAACGAGAGCGGACAAACCGTATGGTCTCTCAGTCACGGCGCCTGCGGGGGTGACCGATGAACTTGATATAAACTGGTCGGGGACGGGAGACGAGTTTTTTGTACAGTATTCAACGGCGGATCCGGCTGGTGGTGGTTTTTCTACAACGACATGGCAGGATTTATATGGAGCGGGAGCAAGCTGGATAGTGACAAAATCTACGAAGGATATGACGTTAAGTCCGAACGAAGAGAGGTGGTATCATGTGAAGGCGAGGGATGCGGAACTTATCCAGACGGATTATTCGGATGAGGAGCCCGGGGCCTATAGTAGAGCTCTGCAGCCGGTTGATGATAATTATACTTCCATAAGCAGTACGGGATATAAAGTTAACTGGACGACGGGAACCGGAGGGAATTATAATCCCGGCTATACTAATTATGAAGTTCAGATAGACACATGCGGATTATTTGTCTGGGAGAATCTCATAGATTCAACAACTCTGACAGGGAAAAATTATACTACCGATAAATTAGAGCCTAACGGCCCGTATTACGCAAGAGTGAGGGCATTAAATGAAGACGATATTTATACGGAATGGTGTGATATAAGGCCTCTAAGCTCATCGGATTTTTATATATATACCAGGATAGAGAGTCCGGAGTATGTGGGAGTGGAAATTTATAAAAGTTCGGTAACTTTAAGCGCGCCGGGTACATACAGCAGGAGTGCCGGGGAGACAAATTTCACTTTGTATATCACCACGCCCGGGGGAACGGTTGAAGATTCCGGCTGGCAGACATCTAATGACTGGAATAGTTTAAATATATTAACCCAAAACTCAACCTATCAATTTAACATAAAGACAAAAAATTATGAGAATTTAGAAAACGCTGCAGTATCGGAGGTAAAAGCAACAAGGATAGAAGATTCCGACGGTGTAATAATAACGCAGGTAACGCCGTACGGGATAAAGATAAGGAGTTCGGGGACATGGACAAATATAGGAGATGGAGAGAGCGCTGTCAGGATATTAAACTCTGTAACAGATTCTTCAAGCGCATGGAGCAATTCAGATAACGGCAGTTATTGGTGGCAAGATACGGGATTAGATCCGGGGAAAGAATATAGTTATAAAGTCCGGACACGTAACCGCGAGGGTTTAGAGAACCAATGGCAGACATTAAGAACGACAGCTACGCTGGCCCTAACAGCGGGACTTCCTACTTTAACCAGTATTTCTACAGAGACGATAAAGGTTGTGATAGACCGCGGAGGAAATGCTGAGTTGCCCGGGATAGAGTATTTAATAGGATTATCTACGGCAGCCGCAAACTTGCCGGATAAGTATGTAGGAAGTGATGGTTCTACAACAAGTGTCCGATACTGGGCTAATTATACAAATTGGGGAGCAGCAGCTGGGCAGGTAGTAAAAGATTTGGGAATAAATAAGGACTATTATGTTCGGGTAAAAGTGAGGAACTCTGACGGAGTTGAGAGGGAGTGGTCGCAGGTCGCATCGGTCGACGCGTTTGCCAGGTGGCATTTTGGCGACGGCGGACTTGATGAGACAGAATCAGGATATCATTTAACATATTCAACGGGAGCGACTGAAACTGCGGGCAGAATGGGCAAGGGATTGGATATGGACGGTAATTTCGGATACGGGTGGAGTTCTACTAATACGGTAAATGGTACCTACAACGCAATGACGGTAGAGGCTTGGGTGAAAGCGGATGCGGTAGAAGATCTTGATAGGCTAATAGGTAATACTTTAAATAACGGTGTTGTATCAAACCAGACATTTAATCTGTATATAACAGGCACAGATTTAAAGATAAACTTTGCAGAAGACGGAGGGGGAAATTTTAGCGCCGTGTCAGATAGTGCGCTTACAGCGGGTGAGTGGACGCATATTGCAGGAGTATATAACGGCGCGCATGTATTGTTATATATAAACGGAGAACAACAAGTTTCGTCTTCAACATTGACCGGTAATTTATATAATGTTGACAATCCCGTGACTATAGGTGCCTGGAGTGATGGCGCGGGCGGTAACGCAAGCAATTTCTTTGACGGAGTGATAGACGAAGTGGGGATATATGGCAGTGCTCTGACTCCGGCAGAGATTTTAGCGCATTATCAGGGGGAAAGAGAAGCAACGAAGATAGAAGAGCCGGAAAGTATAGATTTTGCGGTAGATAGTTCCACATATATTAAAGTAAAGAGCAGTCAGGGATATACGAGGCTGGCTGAGGGTAGCAGTGGCTTAAAATTATATAACACCGTAACGGCTACCGGAACCGGCGGAACCGGCTGGAAACAGGATAATAATTGGTGGGAAGATAATAATTGGGGTGGTGGATTAGATCCGAACACCACCTATACTTATAAACTGCAGGCAAGAAACCGTGACGGGACTCTGACGGGAGAAATAGAAGAATCAACGGTAACTTTAGCGGCGGTTCCCGGCGCGGCGGGATTAAGTAATGCAAGTACGGGGACTATAAAGATAATAGTGGATGAGGGGAATAATCCTTTAGCGGCAGAGACAGAGTATGTGATAGGGATATCTACTTATCAAGCTGCGGCGCCGACCTATTTTGTTCAGGCTGATTCTACAACCGGCGGCGGAGAAGTATGGGGGACAAAGACGGGAGAATGGGGAGGA
>JAQICQ010000011.1 GCA_027858455.1 Elusimicrobiota bacterium
CTCTGTTACTGCCCCGGCCTGTTTCCTGCCCGTTACTTTTATTAACCGGCTTCTGGCCGGAATGGCCCGGCACGGTCGCCGAATCCAGTTTATTTAATTTACCGGAATTAAAAGCCTTAACGGCCTCCTGAATGGTTCCGCCTTTAACAGAAAATATATCAACCGAAGAAGCCCGGATAACGCCTGAAGCATTCGGACCAATATTCCCGGTAATTACTGCTTTTACCCCTTCTTCGGCTACGGCGCGGGCAGCTTCAATCCCGGCTCCGTGAGCGGCATTCGCCGCTTTATTCTCAACTGCTTTATATTCATCATTCCCTCTATCATAAAAAATAAAATAATTACATCTTCCAAACCTGGAATCAACAGCTGATTTTTTATCAGCTCCGTCCGAAGTAATAGCTATTTTCATAAATTTATCTCCATAATTACAATAATGCGGGGACATTATGTCCCCACATTATATAACTTACACTTATTTCTATAACTCTTATTTCCCGGAATCCTTTTCCAGCTCACCCAGTCGTTTTTCTGTTGCTTTTAGTTCCTCTTTCAGAACTTTAGTCTGCTGATTAAGATATTCCTTTTCTTGCGCCGGACTGGATTGGGGCACAGCAGCTGACGGTCCAACCTGTGTCGGTAATCCGCCTGCAGCTCTTGCCCATCCGGTTTGGCCTGTGGCATAATAGCGGTTTCTAAAACCTCTTCCGCCTCCGCCGCGGCCTAATCCCCGGCCCCGGCCGAATGCTCCGCGTCCTGCGGCCGGATTCATATAACCCGGCACATCATAACCTGCGCAATACCCAGCTCCTCTTCCTGTCATCGGACCGGCTCCGACGGGCCCTGTTCTGTCTCCTAACGGCATATCATTACCTCCTTTTTTTTATTTATCTCTACAATCTTTACAAATTCCGTAAAAATGAAGCTGATGAGAATTTATCTGAAACCCGTGTTTTTCAGATAACTCTTTCTCCATCGCATTTATTAGTTTTTTCTCTCTTTGAACAAATTCGGAATAATTTATGATTTTCCCGCAGCTTTCGCAGATTAAGTGATGATGGTGATTTTCTTTCTCCAAATCTCTTAATTCATAACGAGCTTTTACATCTCCGAATCTGAATCGGTTTAAAATTCCACGCTCGGTTAAAAAGTCCAGGTTCCTGTAAACCGTAGCTACACCTATCTCAGGATTTTTTTGTTTTACCTTCATATAAGCTTCATCAGCGCTCAAATGTTCTTCCTTTGTAAATATATTTACAAGGTCTCGGCGCGGATTTGTCCATCTGAAATTATCTCCGTTTTTTTTTCTGTATCTGTGTCTGTTCATATCTTATTCCTTTATGATAATGATAACTATTATCAGTTAGTTTGTCAACCCCCCTCCCTTTATTTAATATTCATCTATAACTTCTTCTACAGCCTTTAACGAAACCGCTGCCTTTAATGCGCAGCTCTTTTTAGCTCCCTCACATACCATTCCTCTCAAAGTATCGTCAACATATTCCATGTTTCTGTAAATATTTTCTAAATTTAAACCTTTAGAATAAGTCAACCCGGCCGTTAAGGAAAGAGCTGCTTTATTTGCCAAACCGCATATACCGGAGATCCTGCCCTTCTCAGACGCCAGGTAAATCTGAATCATTATGCTAAAAAGCGCCGCGGGCAAGAAATCATCACCGTGCTTTTCATATAACATATATAAAGGAACGCCTATAAATATACCCTGGTTGCCGGATCCGGTTATAGTCGGTATTGTTACCGATTCACCCTCCATCCTTTTTATTGTCAGGTCTTTTACTCCCTGCCGGTAGTTTTCATATCCGTATTTTTTTACATTTTTTCCATGCTCTGATAAAAAATGTTTAGCCCTTTTTATTAAAATCTGAGGCATCTCATCTGCTATTTTTTTTATATCTTCTAATCCGTTAATAAACAATTCACCGACTTTTTGACCGTTATTCTCTGCTTTAAATATAGTTTTTCCGTTATAATTAATACTTTGAATAAAATCATGCTTGCCCTCTATTATAACCCGGAGACGCTCATCGGCCGATACTATCTCGGATTCTATATAAAGACCTTCCCGATTAACCGTAAAACCTTTATACCAGGCAGGCCGACCGGGATTGTTTAAAAGTTCATTTACTTTTTTTTGGGATTTTTGATTGAAATCCCTGAACATATTCAAAGATTTTTTTCTTAAAACTATTCCGGAAGCCACCGCTGCCTTGGTGCCTTTTATCTTTATGCCGGGTATCTTTACTGTTGACACATTTCTAAAAACATCTTTTGAAAATTTTGCCCGGACTTTTATATCTTCAGTTTTAACTTTTTTACCCGTTAATCTCTCCAGCTCTCGTACCGCCACCGAAAAAGAATAAGCTATACTTGCCGGTTCGGTACACCCGACTACTTCTTTTATCTCGCTGTCCATAAGAGCGCCTATCTGAGAATAAATATTCTTCATTAAAAACCTTCTTTCGTAATAGTAACCAGCCTTTTTCCTTTTAAATCTCTAAATGTCGCTCCGTGCTTTAAATATTTTAAAAGAGTCGCGGAGGACTTAACTATTGTGCCGCACAGAGCATCTACACCGTAATCAAAAAGTACGGGTGTTAGCGGCGCCGACGGACCTAAAACTATAACATAAGCATCGTCACGCACATATTCCATAATCTCCCTAAAAGTATGATTTATAAAAGAAGTCCCGGATATAACGGCAAGATCAACATCGGGCAGATAGAGAGATTCTTTTTCCGGAGGAAGTTCGCCTTTAAGAGGAGGTTTTCCGAATACATATAATTTATTGACCCTCTTTTTTAGTTTTTTTATAAACGGAAAATGGCCGATTACTCCCACATTTTTACCTTCCCCGTGCTTTATAACTAATTCAGATGCATTAATACTTTTAAGTTTTTCCTCGTCAATTTCCGGTAAAGACGAATTTAATGCCGCGGCGCCCAGAGAAGCCTCGAGGAGTATATCGGATTTCAGATAATTTGCCAGCGGACGAGTGGTCATACTTTCAAAATTTCCGAGATTCTTCAAAGCGGGATGACCGCCTTTTACTCCGAAATCCCTCATTGAAGTTGCTATCCCGCACTTTTTTGTATTTAAGACGCCTATATCAAAAGTACCTATTATAACTTCCTTAATTTTATAATCTCCGGCAACACTTAATAATTGATTTATTAACATTTTCATATGATATATGATAATGATAATTATTATCATAT
>JAQICQ010000056.1 GCA_027858455.1 Elusimicrobiota bacterium
CCGAAAAATATATTGTTTTTCTATCCTTAAGGAAAAGAACTATCCATTGATAAAAGATAGTTCAGACAGAGATATTCCTCTTAAAGATTCTATCGGAGGACGAGAGTATAATGCTATCCTTAGAAAAAATTTAATTCAAATAAGGGATGAATTTTTACCTGATTTAGTGATATATGTTGCCGGCGCAGATGTTTATGAAAAAGATAAGCTGGGAGGGTTGTCCTTAACCATGGAGGATTTAAAGGAAAGGGACCGAGTAATTAAAGAAGAGTTTATTGATTTTAAAATCCCGGTAGGAGTAGTACTTGCCGGGGGCTATGCTATGGATATAAAAGATACAGTTGAAATTCATGCATCAACCGCTATTGCCTTTCTAAATGATTAAAACTTTAAAAGAGAACTTTGGTATAGCAGCCGCAACGCCTGATTTTATAAGAATAGGCAAACCTTCTTCGGCAAATCTCAATAACAATAAACCGTACAGCGCGATAAGCACAGGCAGCATAAGAAGTTCTCTTTTGGAAACAGGGGTTTTCACAGAGCAAGATTTTAACGATATCAATATTGAAGGATGCGATATAATAACGGCAAATTTTTTATGCCGCGCTCCTTTTTCAGGATATAATTATTATCTTGCAGAAAATTATCACAATGAATTAATATATGCTTTGAGATTTATGGCCGGAGTGCTGCGCGCAGGCAGATCTGAGGTTATAGTTCCGTTCGGTCAAAGTGAAATTGGGTCTGTATATTCTAAGAAAATTCAACGGCTTCCGAATATTTTTTTTAAGGCAGTAAAGGACAGATATCCGCTCTGCAATGATAAACTGTTTAAGAAAGAAATTTATAATTATAAGTATAAGCCCGGTAAAAAACATTCTGTTTGTGACGGCTCAATTCTTATATTCAACCCGTATAAACTTTTAAAAATATTTTATTCTGTAATAGCGCCGGAAATGTCGGAATATATTGATGTTGCTGTGGTTACGGAAAAAAATAAATATATAATTTCTGTTTCCCGGAAAAAATCGGTTTTGTATTTGCTGAAAAAAACAGGGGTCCGCTCTGACGGGTTAATAATCAGAGAGAGCCTTTTAAACGGGACGGCAGTATCAGATCCGTCCAATGAAGCAATAGGAGAGACCCGTACTTTTTTTATGTTAAAAGAGAGTGAAATAAATTTAGGTAAATGCATCGGCTGCGCTAAATGTGTTAGGATATGCCCGGCGGGTATTAAATATACTTTTTCAAAAAATATTTTAGAAAATGGAAAAGGACTTACGGAATTCAATAAATCTTCCGGGTGTATAGGATGCGGTTTATGCGGATATTTTTGCCCCGGGTTTAAAAGCTGATATGTTGAAAGTTTCGCGTCCGCCGTTTAAGCACGCTCCCGGGGGAAGCCTGCATTTATGGAGGAGTATTTTTACGGGCCTGTTTGTCGTTTTAGCAGTCAATACTTTATATACTCTTGGAATTGTCCATGGAATTCTCCCGGGAACTGTCTCGGGAACTGTCGCGGGAACTGTACCTGGTAAACTAAAAATTACAGTTTGGATAATTATATTTTTTTCGGCAGCTGTTTTAATTAAAAGCTATATAAATGAAGATGCCCGGATTAAAGATACATTCTACAGATACGGAGTGTGGGCTGTATATACAGCGCTTCTTGTTGACTCGGGCCAGAGTATTTTAGCGATACTTATTTTAACTTCAGCGGCGCTGTTAATTTATGAAATAGTATTTGCTTCTCCCGGCAGGTTTGTTCTTCCGCCTTTTATCATAGTATGGCTTTTTTTAAGTTATTTTTCTTCTGTTTTCGGAACAAATTCCGGAGCAAATTTCGGAATAATTTCCGGAACTCAATCTAGTATAATAAATTTGGATTTGGCTACAGCAACGGTGATTTACGCTGTTGCAGCGTTTTTTATATTTAAAAAAATAGTATCCATAAAAGATATAGCCTGGTATTTTTTGCCCGCCCTTATTATATATCTTATCGGGCAAAGTTCAGGGCCAATTTTCAGGCAAAATTTCGGGCTAAGTTCAGGGCCAAATTCGCTGAAATTAATAATTATAAATCTGTCTGCGTTAATATTGCTTTTGTTATATCCCGGCATTTTACCTGAGGGAAAAATTTGGAGGCCGGTTTTTATATCACTTGCGGTATTTGGTTATTTTATCGCGGGTATAACCGGCGTGGTGGCAGTGTTGTTGTTTACTCCGGTGACGGAAAGAATATGAAAAATCTTCTTGTTATAATTATCGTTATGGTTCTTTCGGGAATGCTTGCGATATCAGGAAAATTTTTTAAAGAAAATTCCGGTAAAGAAAAAGAATATATTGAGTCCCGCGAAAGCAAATTTTCCCAAGGCGGTTTTTCCGAAGGCGCATACATCGGGACAGGCGAAGGATTTGCCGGAAAGATAAAAGTTAAGGTTACTTTTTCCCGGGCTGTTTCTACATGTCCGGCAACGATGACGGAGATATCGGTAATACAGCACAGCGAAATTGAACAATATTGGTTAAATGTAAAAGAAAATATTCTTTCGGATATATTGAAAAATGGAACCGGCCGGCCAGACGCTCAAACCGGAGCTACCGAGTCGGCCCGTGGATTAAGAGAGGCGATAAAAGATGCTGAAAAACAATCTCACAGACGGGATTAAAATAGTCCTCTATGAGGGAGGAGCGCTGTTTATATTTCTCGCGGTCAGCGTAGGCCCCCGCCCGTTTTTGTCGGCGGCGCTGATAGCTCTCTCGCTTTTTGTTGTATTAGCGGCGGTTATGGGGTTAGGCAATAAATTCAGGAAAAATCAATTTTTGGTTCTGTCTGTCGCTGTATCAGGGGCAGTCTTTGGTATGGCATCTAATTTTATTAATTACAGAAACAGTGATTTTATATTTTTAATATCTTTACTTTCGGTCTTATATTTAGTTTTTTTGTTAACTCGTGGTTTTACAAAAAAAATTGAACCCGGAAACATTGCCGGAGCCTTAGCTGCATTTACCTTAACTAGTTTCAGCATAGCGTTTATATCCGCTACACTGGTATATAATAATATTAATGTAGCCGCCGCCGGAGGGATGTTAATTACAGCTGCTGTTATAATATTTTACCGGATTATATTAAGGGCTGTAAAATGAGCTATCCTTTATTTACAGGCGCGGTTATGGTTGCTTTTCTGGGCGTAAGGACTATAGTAAATATTTCTGAAAAAGATATTCCGCCTAAGATGCTGTTTAAATGCATTTTGGTTATGTCTCTATCGGTTTTATTAACAGTTACAATAAATTATTTTGCCCAAAACAGTTACAAGGGGCTTTTAATTTTTGCGGCTCTGCCGCTTTTATCTGTTGCATCGTCGGTAATTGCCGTCAAGTTAATAAAGGAAGAAAAACAGATACGCCATTTTTTATATATAACTCTTTTACCGGCCGGCATAGCTGTTCTGGCGGCCCAATATGCAACAAGCTACGCAGCTGTTCTCATATACTCGTTGAGAAGTATTCTTGAGTTTTTGGTTATTGCTCTTTTAACTTTTAAAATATATAAAACAGTAAAAGATGATATCCCGGATATATTTAAAGGTATTCCTGCAATTTTAATACTTATATCGCTTATAAGTATGGTCTTAGGGGGGCTCAAGTAATGATTATGATAATATTGGCTTCTTTTGTGATACTTTTTTTTGCCGATATAAAAGTTATAAGTTCAGAAAAATCCGGCATAAATGGTAAAAAACCGGTTATCCTCTGCACCGGAACCGGGCTTAAAAGGCTTAGCTACAGTGATAATATAAAAGACTGCCGGTTGGCTTTTGAGGAGTTCGGCCCGGACGGATTATGCGCCCATGGGTGCATCGGGCTTCACAGCTGCCTTAGGGCATGCCCCCGCGAAGCTATAGGAAAAGATTTAAAAGTTAACTATAATCTCTGTGACGGTTGTGGGATTTGCATAGATATTTGTCCGCAAAATCTTATAGTAATGAAGGAATATTCACAAAAACTCTATACAGCTTGTTTGACTGAATTGAACTCGGAGGACGCTGAAGCTAAGTGTTTGAAATCTTGCATAAAATGCTATATCTGTCTGGATATATGCAGCAAATCGGCAATATATATAGACGACAGGGGGATACCCCGGATTGATTTTAATAAGTGCGATTACTGTCTTGATTGTCTTAAGAAATGCCCAAGCGAAGTAATAATCAGGAAATATGACTAAGAGAGATATAATTATTGCCGCCTTATTCTTGTTTGTTGCCCTCGGCGCGGGTTTATATAATTTTTATTCGTCCTCAGCGTCAGCTGTTTCAAAGAGATATTTAAATATAATTTATAAGAATGAAATTATAAAAAAAGTTAAACTGCCTGCAAGTAAAAAGATAGAAATAGATGCGGGAGGAGGAGGATGGACAGTTGAAATAAAAGGTTTTAAGGCCCGGATATCGGCTGCGGATTGTCCCGGCCGGGATTGCGTTAAAAAAGGATGGATAAGCAATAAAGCCGAAGCTTTAATATGTGTGCCGCAAAATTATTTAGTTGAATTTGAAGGTAAAGATAAGGAATGGGGAGATAAAACAGATGCTGTCACGCAATAAAAATATAGTTTATATAGCTTTGTTTATTGCAGCGGCTTCGGCGCTTCAAATTACCGAATGGATGCTTCCTAATCCGATACCCGCAGTTAAACTAGGGCTGGCAAATATGGTTACTCTGATTGCGCTTATATTATACGGACCTAAATCAGCTTTTTGGGTTGCCGCAGGCAGAACGATTTTCAGCTCAATTATAATAGGGACTTTTCTCTCTCCGGCTTTTGTCTTAAGTTTCTCAGGTGCGGTAACTTCGGCAGGGGTCATGGTATTGCTCTATCGCCCACTGGGCAAATTAAGTCCTGTTGGGGTAAGTATTTCCGGAGCTGTTGTTCATAATTCAGTGCAGGTGCTGTTAGTCTATCTGCTGTTTATCAGACATCCGGGAATAATGTTTATTTTGCCGGTTTTGTTAGTCGGAGCGGTAATTACAGGAAGTTTGAACGGATATCTTGCAAAAAAAATAGCACCCCGGTTGGCGGAATTTTCCCCGCGGCGCATATATCTGGCATCATCTTCGCCCCGCCGCAAGGATATGTTAGAAAAAGCAGGATTGCCGGTGACGGTAATTTTTCCGGGAGAAGTTTTTCCGGGAAAAGTTGAAGAAACCCCCCGGCCGCAAGAAGACCCGAAAAAGTATGCCAGGAGACAGGCAGAAAATAAAATCAAGGCAGTATATAAAAATATTAAACCGCCCGGATGCGTTATATCCGGGGATACTGTAGTTGCCTGCGGGGGAGAAATATTTTTAAAACCCGGCACAATAGAGAATGCCGAAAAGATGCTTATCCGTTTAAACGGCCGCCGCCAGGAAGTAATAACCGCTGTAGTTTTAAAAGAGCTTTCAACCGGCAGGATATATAAAAAAACCGTTTCTACTGTTCTTAAACTAAGAGAATTTTCCCGGGCAGATATTATAAAATTCAGCCGTGAGCATTATGACAAGGCCGGCGGCTATGCAATTCAGGGGATGAAAGACAAGCATATAGAATATATAAAAGGGAGCTATTCAAATGTAGTCGGATTTCCGGTTGGAGCTGTAAGGAAGTTGCTTAAAAAAGCATGCAATTAAGTTAATCCCTTCGGGATAACTTCCATAAGGGCTATCATTATTCGGTCGCTCACTCCTCCTGGCATAAGCCAGCGTTCGCTTCCTCATCCCTCTGGCGTTCCGAAAATGCCATTATAGGCATTTTCTTCACTGTATCTCATTCAGGAACTTTCTTCTTCATGCTTATGCATGCGTTCGTTCCTTCATCCCCTTTTGGGGAAAGCAGAACCTTTCCCCCAAACCCCCTGTTCATTGTATCAGAATTTTTGAAATTCCGATACAATAAAAATTACTTATTGAAGGCCGGCAAGTTTTGGATTGACCGTTAGGTTCATATTTCGCCGCAGGTCTGTCATCCACTGGCGGTACAGAGACATTCTTTTTTGTCTTACTATAGAGTTTTTCAGTTCTTCTTTGTCTTTTTGATATCCTTCAAGAGAGCCGTTTTTCCTCATATAGGCCAGCTGAAGTTCCGGTTCGGTAACTTCTGCTGTAGAAAGGATAATCCTTTCAATTTTTTTTGTATATATATCTTTTCTTATCAGTTCTTCAAACTCGGCCGGATTCATATTCATAGAATACAGCAAAGCTTGTTTATATAAGCGGTTATTAAAACGTCCGTCTTGTTGAAACTGGGGAAGGTTTCTTATGGTCGCGGCCACCTCGTTGTCGGTAACGGATAACCCCATTTTTTTAGCTTCATAAAAGAGGGTCTCTGTATTCACCATAGTGCTTAAGACTTGTTGTTTTATTCGGGTTATCTGGTTTTCCGAAAGCTCGGTTTCTGTTTCTTCTCTTTTGTTTCTCAGGGTTCTGTTTAAACTGGATCTGTAGTCCGAGACCTCAATCGTGAAATTATCAGCTTCAACTACAGTGTTTTTGGACGTACCGCCTGTGCCGTACCAGAAAAATAGCCCGCCGATAAAAAGAGCTGCAATAAACCACATTATTTTATCAGTATGTTTTCTTATATTATCTAACATAATTAACTTAGTTTAAATAAAATCAATTGAAATTTCAAATTTTATCTGATATAAAATAGTGGTATTAAAGAAAGATATTAAAAAATGATAGTTATAGTTGATTATAAGTTAGGGAATATAAGAAGCGTTGAGAATGCTTTCAGAAAAGCCGGCGCGAAGGTGTCTGTATCATCTTCTGCATCGGATATTTTGTCTGCCGACGGACTTGTGGTTCCGGGAGTAGGAGCCTTTAAAAAGGCGACGGAAAATCTCAAAGAGTTAAATATATACGACACTATCTTAAACAGCATAAAGAGCCAAAAACCGTATTTAGGTATTTGTCTTGGATTTCAAATGCTTTTCACTGAAAGCTCTGAATACGGAAAGACTTCCGGGTTTGATATATTTCCGGGAAAAGTGGAAAAGTTTGAGAGGGATGTAAAGATACCTCATATGGGATGGAACAGCGTGTCATATCTTAATGATTCGCCTATGTTTGAGGGAATACCGGAAGGAAATTATTTTTATTTTGACCATTCCTACTATGTAATACCGTCTGAGGGCTCTGTCGTTGCGGGAACAACTGATTATGGAAATGAATTTGTCAGCGCTGTTTGTGCCGGAAGTATATGGGGCGCACAGTTTCATCCGGAAAAAAGCGCGGATATAGGGTTAGAAATTATAAGGAATTTTTCAAAATATGCTGGCTAAAAGAATAATACCATGTATGGATATTAAAGACGGGCGGATAGTAAAAGGCGTTGAGTTTAAGAATTTAAAAGATGCCGGCGACCCGGTAGAGGCCGCTAAAAAATATTCCGATGAAGGTGCCGATGAACTTGTTTTTTTAGATATTACCGCATCTTCCGACCGGAGAAAGACGCAGATAGAGCTGGTGCGACGCACCTCAGAAGAAGTATTTATTCCCTATACCGTCGGAGGAGGAATAAAGACAGTTAAAGATATTAATCAGCTGCTGCGCGCCGGAGCGGACAAAGTTTCGGTAAATACAGCGGCGGTACAAAATCCCGGCCTTATAAGCAAGGGAGCCGAAGAGTTCGGAAGCCAGTGTATAGTCTGTGCGATAGACGCAAAAAAAGATAGTGGCTCAGGAAGATGGCAGGTATATATTTACGGCGGCCGCGAACCCGTCGGCCTTGATGCTTTAGAATGGGCAAAAAAAGTTCAAAAACTCGGCGCGGGCGAGATACTTCTTACCAGCATGGATGCCGACGGAACTCAGGACGGATATGATATTGAGTTAACACGCGTTATTTCAGAGGGGGTAAATATACCTGTAATTGCTTCCGGAGGAGCCGGTAATCTTAAACACCTCGCAGATGCTTTAAAAGAAGGGAAAGCCGATGCAGTATTGGCGGCAAGCATATTTCACTACGGCACCTATACTATTAAAGAAACAAAAGAATATTTAAAAAAGCAGGGTATTCCGGTCAGACTGTAAAAAGAACCCGGGGTCTTTTTATATATTGGAAATAAATCTTTTAAGTCTGGTTATGCCTTCTGTGATATTATCCATTCCGGTAGCATATGACATTCTGAAATAACCGTCTGCTCCGAAACCGTTACCGGGAACTACGGCCACTAATTCTTCTTCCAGAAGTTTTTCTGCAAATTCCGAACTGTTTTTTATCTCATCATTAAATAGTTTGGCTACCGAAGGGAATATATAAAAAGCTCCGGCAGGTTTAGTTACTTCTACTTTTTCAATTGATGAGAGTTCTGCATAGATATAATCTCTGCGTTTTCTGAAATCATCCACCATTGATTTTATTGCTCCGGGGCTTTTTGCAGAAGAGAGAGCTTCCGCCGCGCCGGCCTGAGCAAAAGATGTGGGATTTGATGTAGAGTGGGACTGCAACTTAGCGCATCCTGCTATGATTTCTGAATCTCCCGCGGCATAACCTATCCTCCAGCCGGTCATGGCGTAGGCTTTAGATACACCGTTTACAACTATTGTTTTTTCTTTCAATTCGGGAGATATGCCTGCTATCGAGTAAAAGTTTTCTTCATAGATAAGATGTTCATAGATTTCGTCTGATATTACAGTAAGATTATTTTTTAAGATAGTTTCTCCTAAATCCTGCAGTTCATTTTTTGTGTATAGCGTTCCGGTTGGATTTGAAGGGGAATTTAAAATAAGAATTTTTGATTTATCGGTTACAGCGTTTTCAAGGATCTCCGGTGTAAGCTTAAAGGAAGTATCCCGTGAAGTTTTTGCAATAACAACTTTAGCGCCGGAAGCTTTTACCATCTCAGGATATGAAACCCAGTAAGGAGAAGGTATTATTACTTCATCTCCGGGACCGGCCGAGCACATTAAAAGATTAAAGAGAGTATGTTTTGCTCCGCAGTTTACCATTATCTGGTTTAATGAATAAACCAGAACGTTTTCCCTTTTAAATTTTTTTATTATAGCGTTTTTTAGTTTTTTTGTACCGGTAGCGGGAGTATATTTTGTCAGGCCGTCGTTAATAGCTTTAATTGCGGCTTCTTTAATAAAATCCGGCGTGTCAAAGTCAGGTTCTCCGGCCCCGAAACTTATAACATCTTTACCGGCAGCTTTAAGTTCCTTTGCTTTTGCCGATATTGAAAGCGTTGGTGAAAGACTTATTTTTTGTGCAAGTTGTGATAACATATTTTTTCTCCTTATCTTTATCTTTTAATTC
>JAQICQ010000136.1 GCA_027858455.1 Elusimicrobiota bacterium
CGCAATAAGGTAAAAAGACATAAGAAGCAAATCCCCATTAGGCCGGGAAAAGATTACCGCCAAAAGCACCAATATTAACGCCAGGGGAGTGAGATAAAGATGAGTGATATTTGCTTTAATTATATTTTCTTTTTTTGAAATCATTTAAAATTTAATTTATATACATTTTTTTATTAAATTTTAAGAATTTTTGTCATTTAAAGCAAACTATTAATATTTTTTTATTAAATTAAAAACTTATCAAGAATTAAAAAAAAGAATGATCATAAAAAACCGGAAACGGCACATTTTAGTCTTACTTTAAGCGCCGCTTCCGGATTATATACCTACCTACCTTAAGTTAGCGCATATGTTTTTTATTCTCCCCGCCTGCTCCGAACTGTTTTCTTTCTCTTATAGTATCCCACTGCTCTTCAGTAAGTATCTCTTTGAATTCCAGAAGAGATCCCGTTCTTAACTGAAGCTGTTTCTTGTGCAGCCCGGCTATCTCATCAATTAAGTTATCGACTTTCTTTTTATCAATCTCCTTATTTGAAAGCTCTGAGCGCAGATCATGCTGTTTTATCTGCATAGAAGAACGAAGTTGTACCCGCTCTTTGTATCCTTTGTCTTTATGCTCTTTGAGCTTTTCTTTCTGCTTATCGCTGAGATCAAGATCACCGGCGACCCCTTGCCATGAATGCTCTTTTGCCTTTTTTTCGGAGCGACTTTCAGAACGACTTTCAGAACGATAAGACTGCCTGTCCGGGCGAGAGTAATTTTTTCCGCCCATTTCGGCAAAAACCGTTCCCTGAGACATATAAAACATAGCCCCTACTAATAACGCCGTTAATTTAATCCTCATTGCATATACCTCCTTATAATTCACCTTTTATAACCATATCTATTACTGTGCCGTTACTGTCTTCATTTAAATAATTTTCCGATACCATCGGCTTATCGCCGTAAATATAATCTAACTGTTCTGATACATATTCATCTGCATTAAATTCATTGCCGTTTCTGCCCAAACCCCCTACAATTAAAATAATTGCTGCAGCAGCCGCTGCAAGCGGAACCCATAATTTTCTCAGGGTTATAAATTTAACTCTCCTTAAGTGGATATCTCCGTCTGTGATTTCTAATTTAGTTTCTATCTTTTCCCAGAGCCCCTCCGGTATATTATTTAAATCCCGTCTGGCAGGTTTTAGTCCGGTCTTAAGCAAAACCCCGATTTTTTTAATCTCTGCTATATAACTTTGGCAATCCGCGCAACTTTTAAGATGTTTATCGATATCGGCCTTTTTAATTTCATTAAGGTCGTTATCTATATGCCTGTTTAAAAGCTTCTTACTGTATTTCTTACATCTCATGCTGTTTCCTCTTTATATACTTTCCTTAAGCTCTCTCTTGCCCGATATATGTTGGTCTTAACGGTGCCCAGTTTCATTCCGGTTATCTCGGCTATCTCTTTATACGACCTTCCCTCAATTTCTCTTAAAATCATAATTTCGCGCTCGCCGGGTTTAATCCTTGAAAGCAGTGTCCGGACAAGAACTTTGTCATCGGTTTTTTTTTGCGCAGCTTGCGGACTGCCCTCTTCTGCCATCTCATCGGATATTCTTGCTGTATAGCGCCTCTTTTCTTTCTCAAGAAAATTCAGCAGCGTATTTACGCTGAACCTGTAAAGCCAGGTCTTAAAAGACGACCGAAAATCAAATTTATCTATTTTCTTATATAACTTAACAAATATCTCTGCCGCGCCGTCTTCGGCAACTTGTGTGTTTTCGGTAAATTTAAGAGCAAGCCCCCAGACCATATCGTTGAACTCTTCATATATCTTGCTGAATGCTTGCCGGTCGCCATCTGCGGCGGCGACGATAATTTTATCATTTATCATTTATATCCTCTTTCACTTAATTAGACAGACGGTAAGGTAAAAATGTTTCAAACTCTGTTTTAATGATTTCCTTTTTGAACCTTCCCCTATTCTTTAAGACGGCAATTAATCATCTTAAAGTGGTCTTCTGTCTTTTCATAAAGAACCGTTTCCATAGTGTCTACTATACTTAAATATACTTCTTCCGGCGGCCTGTAGTCAAGTTTTTACTTTTCAAATATTCCGGTTTTTATTTCAGGCTAATCTTGCGTTGGAAAAGAATATAGTATTTGTGGATATCCAGTAGTTTAGATAGTGGATATTTGGTAGTTTACAAAATGGATAAATGGAATGAGATCATGAAAAAACCTTATATTTCTCGTATAATTGATACAGAGCTTGATGAATTATTACCTCAACTGCCGGCTGAACCTTCCCCCATTCTTTGGACAGCAATTAAGTTTTTTTTAGTCCTTAGAGTACCTCCTTTCATTTTTTTTGTTATGGGTACCCTATTTTTTTAACTGGCTTTGTAAATACTTAGCCCAACTTTTATTATAAAACCGGAAAAAATAGAAAAATACGGCCAAATATGCTATACTACTTTTTACTTGTAGGCAAATTAAGACGGATATCCGAGCTTTTCCCGAAATTGTTACGTTTTAGGAGGTAATAAAATGAAAAATAGAATAGGAATAAATCCAAATATTCATTTTGGTAAACCATGTATTACCGGAACAAGAATTCCTGTAGTAGATGTGCTTGAATTATTGAATAAAGGTATCTCTTTTAAAAAAATTATAAAGGATTATTATCCTGATATACAAATTGAAGATATAAAAGCCTGTATTCGCTATGCTATTGAAATAGTAGAAACTGAGGATATTCATATAGCCGAAAAAGTATGAAATTTTTGCTGGATCAGGATGTTTATTTTTCCACTGCGAGATTTCTAAGAAAAATAGGCCATAAAGTAACAACCGTCTCTGAAA
>JAQICQ010000231.1 GCA_027858455.1 Elusimicrobiota bacterium
AAATTCTTTTAAGCTTTCCACAATGTTATCTTTAAACAGCACCCGGACAGGATTTTTCCGGCCGGGCGGCCAGAAATCTATACCATTTCCCCGGCGGGCAAAATCGCCTTCTTCAGGGACAACTTTATTCCTTACATAATAACCGCCGGTTAAGTTATCCAAAAGTTTATTATATGTAGTCTTTTTGGGTATAATTTTTAATACTCTATTATAAAATTCTGACGGCGAAATAATTTTTTCTTCGTATGCTTTGCGGCTGCCTAAAAGAATAACCGGCTTTTCCATATTAAGTTTACCGGCTGCTTCAATTCTGAGGGTCGGATAATCCAGAGGAAAAGGCAAAACTGGATTTGATGTAAAAACCTCTAAATTATCCTGCCATTGCCCAATATGTCTTTCTTTCGGAAGGATTATAAATAAGTCTCTGTTCATTGCTTTAAAAACCGCGGCGGCAAAAGATGCGGAAGCGCTGACACCTAGCCCGGAAACATTTATTGATCTGTCTCTCCGGAGCTGATTTAATATATCAGAAAACTTTTTATTTTTATCCCATACACTGTCATTCCATAGCTTACTTTTTATTTCATGCATGGAGTTTAAACCAATGCATTTATAAGGTTGCTTCTTGTTTTAAAAGGAGCATGCGGTCGGCCCGGTATTTTAATAACTGCAAGGCTTTGTTTTTATCTTTCCATTCAACCTTAACGGGTTTGTCGGTTATGGTTGATTCGTATTGCGCTGCCGACATTTTAAACCATGATACTTTTTTTATTACAATGCTTTCTCCTCTTTTGAAAATATACCTCGTATCTGAAATTTTATTTTCAATGCTTCCTATACAACCGGTCTCTTCTCTTACCTCCCTCAAAGCAGCTTCTTTAACAGTTTCTTCCAACTCAATTTTACCTTTTGGAAAAGTCCAGAAAGATTCATCTGCTTCCCGCGGATGGGAATTAATAAGAAGCACTTTACCGGAATGACACACAATGCCTCCGGCGGAAAATTCAAATTCTTTTTTAATATATTCTTCTTCTTGCATATTTCTTAATTTCGTTTTAGTTACGATTCGCTCCTTCGCTGACGCTTTGCTTTTCTCCATTTAGGAGCGCTTAATCGCTCATCCGGCAGAAACTCCAAACTCTTGACATATTGTTCAGCATGTATTATTATTTAGATAAAACTAAGTAACTTTACATTATGAATAATAAAAAAATATATAATCAATTACAAAAAAGAGAGGTCTTTCATCTTGAGTTTTTGCGGAATTTTTCCAAAATGTTCCGTCCGGATAACTATGCCCTCAAAGGCGGATGTAATTTAAGGTTTTTCTTTGACAGCTTTCGATATTCCGAGGATATGGATATTGACATTAACGGAATTCGTATGGAATTGCTTAGGGATAGAGTAATGGATATTTTAGAAAACAATACCTTTAAAAATACTATCCGCACGTTCGGTATAAACAAAATTATACCACCGAATATGAAGACAGCAAAACAGACACAGACAACACAGCGTTTTAAAGTTCATCTGATTACATTTGCTGGTGAAGACCTTTTTACTAAAGTGGAATTTTCAAGAAGAGGTATTAATGATAAAAAAAACATTGAAACAATATCTTCATCTGTCTTAAGAGAATATAAGATAGCGCCGCTTATAGTTTCTCATTATACTGCGCATGCTGCTGTAATACAGAAGACAAAGGCTCTTGCTTTCAGAAAAATTCCCCAGGCAAGAGATTTTTTTGATTTATATATTTTACTTCCGAAAACCGAAACGGAAAAACTTAAAGGAATTGAAAAAAAGATATTACAAAAAGCAGTAAATACGATTTACGCAATAACTTTTAAAGAATTTAGAGACCATGTTGTTTTATATCTCGCACCTGATGATATGAAAACTTTTGATAGTGCAGCCGCATGGGAAGAAATACAGCTTAAAGTTATAAATTATATTGAAGAACAAAAAAATGAATAATACAATTTTGTCATTTATAAAAGATCTTTCACAGCCGGTTTTCACAACTGACGATATCACCCGAATATCAGGCAAATCTGCTTCCGCAGTTACCCAGGGGTTAAATAACCTCCAAAAACAGGGTGCTGTATTTAAAATTCACCGCGGTCTGTGGACGGATGTCACAAGCAGGGAGATAAGCCCATATACTGCAATTCATAAAATGTTTCCATCTGGTCGCGTCTATCTTTCTTTTATCAGCGCTTTGCATATCTATGGTATTATTGAACAGATTCCCCGTGTAATAACCCTTGCTGCAACATTTCATACCAGGACAGTTAATACTTCCGTCGGAGTTTTTGAGACGCACCAAATCATGCCGGTATTTTTTAAAGGTTTTGACTGGTATAAAAAAACCGGA
>JAQICQ010000046.1 GCA_027858455.1 Elusimicrobiota bacterium
TATCTTTCCTTAGCAACGGTTGTTTCAGAGCGGCACTTTAAATGTTTTATAGAAACATGCTACTTATTATTATTATTATTATTTAGGCTCTGTCAAATAAAAAAGAGATTAAATATACAAATTAAACGGCGTTCCGGAATAACATTATGCGGATAAATGATAATAATAATATGCCTGCTTATTTATTGGTTTTTATGCAAAAGATTTGTTTTTTAGACTCCGTCCGAAAAGCTGCATATATGTTTTTTTTGGACTTTGTTACGTATTTTGTTACAACCCGGCACAGCTTTAAAATTTAGATTTGTTTATACTGCTTTTTTGGAAATTGCCGCAATCCGGGCAAAAGAATCACTGTCTTTTACAGCAATCTGCTGCAAGACTTTTCTGTTTACAGCAATGCCTTCTTTTTTAAGTCCGTGTATAAATTTAGAATAACTTATTCCCTCTTTAGTGCATGCTGCATTAATCCTGGTAATCCAGAGGCGGCGCATCTCTCTTTTTTTGTTTTTTCTGTCCCTTGTAGAATACTGCCAGCTCTTTTCTACCTGATTTTTAGCATTGCGGTATCTCTTGCTTTTTGCATGAGCATACCCCTTAGCCTCTTTAAGTATTTTTTTATGTTTTCTCTTTTTTGTTGTTCCGCGTTTAACTCTCATATTTATTTACCTAACAATTTCTTGATATTCTTCTTTTCTTTGCCGCCGACAAGCCCAGCCGCACGAAGTTTTCTTCGCTGTTTAGGGGACTTTTTGCTCTTAAGGTGACCTGCACCCGCATGGTGACGCTTTACCTTGCCTTTAGCGGTTACTTTAAATCTTTTCTTTGTTCCTGAATGTGTTTTATTTTTATTTGCCATTTTCGTTCTCCGGTCTAAACAATACTGACATACTGTAGCCCTCAAATTTCGGCTCAGACTGATAAGTAGCCCTTCCCTCTAATTCTTTCATAATACCGGCCAGAATTTCACGGCCGACTTCAAGGTGTTCCCTCTGGCGGCCCCTAAAAAACATATTAACCTTCACATTATGCCCTTTGTCCAAAAAATTAGTTATCTTATTAAATTTAACCTTAAGGTCATTCTTCCCGATATTGGGACTCATTCTAATCTGTTTAAGCTGTTTAGATTTTGATTTCTTTTTTTCTTCTTTCTTCTTTTTCTTTAATTCAAAGTAATAACGGTTATAATCCATAACCTTACAGACCGGAATTTTAGCTCCGGGCGCGACTTCCACCAAATCCAAGTCTTTAGAGCGGGCAACCTTAAGAGCCTCCCGGGTATCTACTACCCCTCTATTATTACCCTCATCGTCTATAAAACGAACGCTGGATGCCCTTATTTCACTGTTTATTCTTAACTTTTTGTTTGCTTTTACTATGAATCTGCTCCTTATTTTTTCTGTCTCTAACTTATATCAAATAGTTTACTCTATGTCAAGCAGTGTATCTTTCTAAAAATACATAGCAATCCACATTATGTATTTGTGACTTTTGTCACAGAATTGATTTAATAAATATTATATTATATAGTCAAAGGCAAAATATAATGAAAGATAAAAAATATGTAAATTTACCGGACAGCTATAAAGATTCTTTAGGCGGTATATTTAAAAAGATATCAGCCGAGATTGAAAAATATTTCAATCAAAAAGATTTTATTCCGGAAGAAGGATTGATAAAAATATCAGACCAGCGCTATATCCTTATGCGGTCGCCTTCCCTTTCTGTTGATTTTTTTAAGACAGTAAGGGAGATATATAAAAAATCCGGCAAATCAGGTGCCGATGATTTTACCCGGCAGTTCCTCTTTGACCTGGCACATTCCATGGGGATAAACGACGCTAAAAATTTCCATAAAAAATTAAATCTAAAATTACCCCCTGAAAAATTAGCGGCCGGGCCTTTTCATTTTGCGTTTTCCGGATGGGCCCATGTCAATATTCTTGATGGTTCAAATCCCGTGCCCGGTAAAAATTTTATTCTCATATATAACCATGCCAATTCTTTTGAAGCCGGCGCCTGGCTTAAAGATGAACTCCAGCCGACTTCTCCGGTATGCATAATGAACGCAGGCTATTCATCTGGATGGTGCGAGATAAGTTTTGATACTCCGCTTATCGCAACCGAACTTACCTGCAGGGCCGCCGGAGACAAAGAATGCAAATTCCTCATGGCTCCGCCGTCAATGATTCAAAAGCATCTTAAGAAGTATTCAGAATCTCATCCGGAAGCAGGTAAAGTCGTATCCGGATACAACATACCGGATTTTTTTAATCTAAAAAAACGCGAAGAGCAATTACAGGAAACTTCGGAAAAACTCAAACTTGCTTTCCAAAATTCAAACGACGCTATAGTATGGGCCGACCCCCCTACAAGAAAGATTATAAATGTAAACCGCGCAGCCGAAAAGCTTTTCGGCCGCAAAAAATCCGAACTTGTAGGGAAACTGGTTTCCATACTTCACCCCCCTGGAAAAGAAAAGAAATACATGAGAATATTTGACAGGGATATAAACAGCGCCGGCGTACAATCCAGCCGGGGTGAAATAATAACAAAATCAGGCGCTTTGAAGCAGGTAGTCATATTTCCGTCCGTCAGCCGTATCGGAGAGAAAAATATCATCCAGGGCATCTTTAAGGATAGTACACCTAAAGTAAAAACAGAGACAAAACTTGCAGAGGCAGAAAAAAAATATGCCAACTTGCTGAATAATCTTCCCAACCCGGTTATTCTATTTACTTCGGAAGGAAAAATAACCTATACAAATAAAAGTTTCCGGGAAATCTTCGGATATTCAAAAGATAAGATAAAAAACCTTACCATAAAAAAGATATTAGACCCTTCCGAAAAAAAACTTTTTCTTACAAACCTGCCGGAAGATATAAAAGACATAAGAAAACCAACTGTTTATAAATTTATCACAAAATCCGGAGAGACACTTCTGCTTGAAAACAGCATAAGCTTCCGGAAGGAAAACGGAGGCCCTTCTTATATGTCGGTATGCCGGGACATAACCGAAAAAGCCGACTACTTAAGAAAACTTGAGGCGTCACGGACAAGATTAAATATCTTATTTAACTTTGCCCCCTATGCAGTATTTACCACCAATTACACAGGATACATAACTGTTGCTAACGACCGGGCTTTAAAACTTTTCGGCAAAAGGAGAAAGGATGTAATCGGTCATTCTCTCCTTGAATCGGATTTCTTATCCCTAAAAAACATAGCGAAAATGACTAAATTATTCTTTAAGAAAAACAATAAATCCGACCAAACTCCGACAAACATCACCCTCTCCTCGCGCGGTCGGCAGGAAACACTCGTTGAAATTATCTCCCATTCTATAACCATAGAAAATGAACGCCTTAAACTCTTTATCGCACGGGATATCACAAAGCATGAAGAGATGCAGAAACAAATCATTGAGAACGAAAAAAAATACCGGTCGATTTTCGAGCTCTCTCCGGAAGTAATCATGCAAATAGACAAAAAAGGTATCATCAGGGAGGTAAACGAGCGCATCTATCCACGGACAGGTTACCGGGCCGAAGAGCTCAAAGGCGAATCTATATTTAACATCCCTCTCCTTTCTAAAGAAAGCAAAAAAACAGTAATGAAAAATTTTACAAAGCGTCTTTTGGGCAAACAGATAGACCCTTATAATCTTGAGATAATCACAAAGTCCGGTAAAAAGCTTATAGCTAAACTATATGCTGCCGCAATTAAAGACAGCTCAGGCCATACAACAGGTGAAATTGTAATGATGCCCGATATTACCTTTGAGATAAATGCAAAAAAAGAGCTTGAAGAACACCATGCCAACCTTGAAAGACTCATCAAAGACAGAACAAGCCTTTTATCCAAAGAAGTATCTCATCGCAAAAAGAGTGAAGAAAATTTAAGTCGGTCAAATGAAGAACTGGCAAGTTTTGCCTATACTATAAGCCACGATATGAAAGCTCCGTTTCGGGCTATGCAGGCTTTTACTTCATTTCTCGAAAAGAGCGCCAAAGAGAAATTATCCGATGAAGAAAAAGACTACATTAATGAAATCCGGTCGGCGGTAGAGAGGATGGACGAAATGATGGAAGGACTTCTTAAACACAGCAGGATAACTTCAGTTAAGAACCCCTAAGAAACCGTGAATACAATAAAAATAGTGGAAGATGTCCTTGCCGAACTTAAGATGGATATAAAAAAAGCGGACGCGGATATTAAAACAACCAAAAACTTTCCGGAAATTTACTGCGACCCGACAAAGATAAAAGAGGTCTTTAGAAACCTTATTGCCAATGGCTTAAAGTTTACTTCTAATACAGAAAAGCGACCGGAGATTGAAATAGGATATAAATTAAGAAAAAAAGAAGTAGAATTTTTTGTAAAAGACAACGGAATCGGAATAAAAAAAGAATTTCAAGAAAAAATATTTGAGATATTCAGGAAACTGCATCCCGTGGGAGAATACGAGGGAACCGGCATAGGGCTGGCCAATGTTAAAAAAATTATTAACGAGCATAAAGGCAAAATAACCATTGAATCTAAAGACGGCGAGGGAAGCACTTTTTATTTCACTATACCGCTGAATTTAAAGGAAAAAAACATATATAAGAGGAGAAAAAGATGAGCAAACCTATAAAATTTTTACTTATTGAAGACAATATGACCGACATAAAAATAACCGAACTTATATTTAAAAAAGCTAAAATAAACAATAGTCTGTCGGTTGTGAAAACCGGTGAAGAAGCATTAAAATATCTTAAAAACCAGGACCAATACATCAACGATGAACAGTATCCCGCCCCCGATGTCATTCTTATGGATATAAAGATGCCGGGAATAGACGGTTTTGACACTACCGAACATATAAGAAAGCTGGATAATTACAAAAACATACCAATAATAATTCTTACCACCTCGGTCCGGCCTGACGATGTAAATAAAAGTTTTGAAATCGGAGCAAACGACTATATACCTAAACCAATTACTGTTGAGAACCTGATGAGTTCCCTGAGCAAACTCGGGTTCACCATGACTATATTTAAAAGAGGAGAAACAGCATGACTATTAAAATTCTAATTATTGACGATAATGAAAAAGACATAAAGATTATGAAACATCAGTTAGCTAACTCGGGGTATGAAAATATAGTTACCGCCTTAACCGGAGAAAAAGGTATTGAAACAGCAAAAAAAGAAAACCCGGATATAACAATTATAGACACCGTTCTTCCGGGAATAGACGGGTTTGAGGTATGCCGACAGATTAAAAATGACGATTCCCTGCAAACTAAGGCCATAATTATAACCGGAAAAATACGGGCGGTGGACGCCCTCGAAGCGCGCTCGGCCGGCGCAGACGAATACACGGTTAAGGCCTATGACTTTCAGCCGCTTGTAAATGCAATAAACAATATTGCTAATGAATACCCGCCAGCTGATAAAGAATCTTATAGACGATGTCCGGCGATATAAATGGGTGGCAAAAAAAACCGACGAAAATTTACGGTATTTATATACCGAACTTGAACAAAAAAACCATAAGCTCCGTAACCTTGCCCTGACGGACTCACTTACCGGCCTTTTTAACTATCATTATTTAAAAAACCAAGCAGAAGTTGAATTCGAGCGTTCTATGAGGGGAGAAAGCCCTCTTTCAGCCTTTATGATAGATATAGA
>JAQICQ010000066.1 GCA_027858455.1 Elusimicrobiota bacterium
GTTAGAGCCGGGTGAAGAGATGGACTGCGATATAATTATCTCAATCCCGCCGGAGAAGGTGTTTGAAAACAGGCATTTTCAGGCGATGATTGAAACGAAATCGGCGGGGAAGCCGGGAGGTGCAGGGACTATGGGAGTTTCAATAAGTTTTTCTCTCGCCAGCAGGATCAGATTCTCAACAGGGCCTCGTCCGGAAACGATTATGGACGAATACAGGCAGAGAGTTTTTTCGGCTCTTCAACTAGAGATTTCACCGATGAGTTTGTTTGTAAAAGATAAAATCCCCGTAGGAAAAAAGGTGAAAATCAACGGCATTGATTTTGAGGTGCCGCAGATCGTCAACAAGAGCAGGGAGTCCTATAAGTTGGAAATGGCTCTTTCGCCTAAACCGGAGGAATACGGACTGAATACAGAATACGAAGCGCTTCCTGAAGGGATAAGGGTGAAGATAAATAAAAAGAAAATCAAATCCAAGCCAAAAAGTTTTGCGGACATAGCGCTGGAAATTGAAATTCCTGATAGCGAGGAATTTTACGGGAAGAAATACGCCTTTGTCGTTGTCGGAAATGTTCAGGGTTTTGACATTCCGATTGAGCTGTTCTCAAGGGTTTATTTTACTACGGAGGATTAATTTAAAGAAAAATATTTTATGAGAAAGTTAAGGAAAATTTAACCGTGCGTTGATGGATAATCGGAGAAATATATTTGAATAAATATGCGCACAACTTAATAAAGACAATTACCGCGGGGCTTTTAGTCCTTTGCGCGGGGGCAGCTATGCCTGTCCGCGGACAGGTAACGGCCACCGCTGATGTCAGCATCAGCATCAGGCCCTCACACAATGTGCCTCCCGACAGGGTTACAGATTTAACTTCGCTTAAATATAATTATGCGGCAGGCGGAACAGAGGGTGAGATCCAATTATCATGGACGGCGCCGCCGACAGAATTAGATATAGATATTAAAGGTTATCAGATAAGATGGGCAACAAATAGCGCCGCCGGAGCGTTTGCGGGGGATACTACCGCCTGGTGGAATCAATCGGGGGGAGCTAATGACTATACTTATATGCATCAGCCGGGGTCAACTGCATCATATACGGTTGACGGGTTGACACCAAAAGATACTTACTATTTTGCCATAAAAGCGGCGGACGAGTTTGATAATATAAGTGATATAGATTTAAAGACTTATTCAGATAATCAGCCGTATGCCAGGGCTTCGTGGGATGATATAAAACCTGATGCTGTTAATAATTTAAGCGGTATAAGCGGTCCCGGCGACGGAGAAATAACGCTTAACTGGACCGCTCCGGGCGATGATGGAACTGTCGGGCAGGGAACTAATTATTTTATAAGATACGCTACCTACAGCGTGACTGACCTCGAGGGAGATACTACTTCTTGGTGGAGTAAAGACGATAATGCAGAGGACAAATCACTTCTGCCTGCGCCCGCGCTTTCAGGCAGCGCTGAAACTGTGACGATTACGGGTTTAGAAGAATATAAAGAATATTATTTTGCTCTTAAGACCGGTGATGAAAGAAACAATATATCTGTCATTGACACAAAAGCAGAGAATTCTTCCCAGGATGGTTCCATACCGGCTTCACGGCCTAAACCGATAACGGATTTAATTGCTGTTAAAGGATTCTATTCAGCCGGAGGAAACGAAGGCGAAATTAAACTTGACTGGACGGCTCCGGTTACTGCCGGAAATATAAATATTGCAGAGTATAAGATTAGATTTGCTACTGTAAATGTGACGAATCCGCCGTTTAACGGAAACACTACATACTGGTGGGAAGAATCTTCAGGATTAGCTTTTAATAATTGGTCTCAGTCGGGAGATACAATTGCTTATACCGTTACCGGGCTTACCCCTCAAAGCAGCTATTATTTCAGTATAAAATCTATAGATAATTTAGATAATATGAGTTTCATAGATGAAAAATCGTCTGCGGGCAGCCAGGCCGCTGCGGCTTCTTCCTGGGACGATATAAAACCTGATGCTGTTAATAATTTAAGCGGAATAAGCGGTCCCGGACCCGGAGAAATTACACTTAAATGGACTGCTCCGGGGGATGACGGTACTATAAATAATGCAAGCGGTTATACCATAAAATACAGGGACTTCAGTATAGACGATCTGGGAGTCGGAACGACGGCATGGTGGAATGTAGCATGGAATGCTGATGATACGAGTCCTGTGCCTGCGCCCGGAAATTCCGGTGAAACAGATTTATATACTATAACCGGTCTCGATGAAGGAACAATATATTATTTTGCGCTTAAATCAAAAGACGAAAGAAATAATATTTCGGTAATAGATGTAAAATCGGATAATCTAAACCAGGACGGCGTATATCCGAAATCCACAGGAATGAAACCTGAGGCAATAACTGATTTATCCGCTCTTTCAACGGCATCTGTCGGCGAAGCGGCGCTTACCTGGATTTCTCCGGACGACGGTTACGGCTCTGCGGTTACAGACTATACCATTAAATACGCTACATTTAACGTTAATTCGCTCGGCGGCGATACCACCGCATGGTGGAACGGTTCTTCTACATACATAAATAGTATATCACCTGCAGCCCCCGGAACTACAGAGAATTTTACTCTGCAGGATCTCTATGAGGGAACGAGTTATTATTTTGCCGTCAAGTCTGTAAATCAGGTCGGTGAAGTTTCTCCAATAGACAAAAAATCAGATGACGGCATCCAGGATTCAGTGATTCCGAAACCTTTTACTCCCAAACAGATTACCGACCTTGCTGCCGCCGGAACCGGGAATAGCGGCGAAATGAAATTAACCTGGACTTCTCCCGACGACGGTAAGGGCACGGCGGTAAGCAGTTATACCGTAAGATATGCAACTTTCAGTGTCTCAGATCTTTCGGGTGACTCTACCGGGTGGTGGAATATGTCTACTGTTTATGCTAACAGTTTAACTCCGGCAGTACCGGGCAGTACCCAGTCGCTTGTCGTAGGCGGCCTTCCGGATTATACCAGTTATTATTTTGCGATTAAATCAGTAAACAGCATGGGTATTGAATCGGCAATAGACACGAATGCGCAGGACGGACTCCAGGATACGGATATTCCGGAAGCATACAGCCCGAATGCAGTAACCGATATGATTTCTTCTGCGACCGGCAGCATAGGCGAAATAGAGTTAAGCTGGACTTCTCCGTCCGACGGATACGGCAATGCTGTTGTATCGTATGTTGTTAAATTTGCTACTTTCGGCATAAGTTCTCTCGGAGGCGATACTACCGCCTGGTGGCTTGCGGTATCCGATGCCTCATCTCCGGCTGTTTCGCAGGGTCCGGGTAAACCGGAGAATATTATATTGACCGGCCTGGCCGGAAATACGTCTTACTTTTTTGCGCTAAAATCGGAAAACAGATACGCAAAAATATCTCCCATAGACGCAAAGAGCGCAAGCGGTACTCAACCGACAGCCGTACCCGAATCGTATAGGCCTGCTGCGGTAACTAATCTTACAGCCGCCGGTACGGGATTGCCGGAAGAAATAGAGCTGAACTGGACTGCCCCGGATGACGGCAACGGGCAGGCGGCCGAAAATTATATCGTTAGATATGCCACTTATAATGTGGCTTCTCTTGCCGGAGATTCTGCGTCCTGGTGGCAGGCCGCAACGGAACTCATCCAGTCTGTTACTCCGGGTTCCCCGGCCTTTGCCGAGTTATTTACAGTAACAGGCCTTGATGAGAATTACACTTATTATTTCGGGTTAAAATCAGTGAACGGACTTGGCGCAGTTTCGGTTATAGATATCAGGTCTGCAGTATCAAATCAGGTCGGAGCTTCGCCCGCGGCAGAACGGCCTGCTGTGGTAACTGACCTTACCGTCTCGGCTTCGGATGAGCCGCACGAATTAAATCTAAACTGGACCGCTCCGGATAACGGAGGCGGATATTCTGCGGTTTCGTATATCATCCATTACGCAACATTCAGTGTCGCCCAAATGGGTACAGGCGCTGATTCATGGTGGGCTGCCGCCGATAATTTCAGCAACTTTATAAATCCCTCTTTGTCGGGTATTTCTGAAAATATTATCGTAACCGGGCTGTCCGGACAGACTACTTATTACTTTGCAATTAAATCCGCTAACAGCGCGGGTGCTCTCTCCGATATTGACGCAAAAGCGGCGGCAGGCCTGCAGGACGGCGCATTAACTAAAAAATATACTACTTTGCCTATGCAGCCTGCGGGAGTAAAAATTATAGAGATTAAACCCGGCGGTAATGTTACTATAGGATGGAGCAGGGTAATACTTAATAATGACCGGACAGTTTATAAACGTCACGGTTCTTATAAAGTATACCGGACATACGACCCGTCGTCAGGATGGAGCCTTATATATACGACTACTTCACTTAAAGACTCTTACAGATGGACTGACATCTCCGCCGCGGCCGGTTATACTATATTTTATAAAGTTGTTGCCGTCGATAAATTAGGCAATGCCGGCAAACTGTCTATGGCCTTTGATACTACCGACAAGAGGAATCTGATAGCAACTTCTGCCGACGGCCGGGCTGAAATCGAAATCCCCTATGAGATAAGTTCAAAACTTTATAAGGAAAATAATTCATCTAACGAAGATATGATAATAGAAATTGTACCTGCGCCGACAGGAGACAATGAAGTCCTTGCCGGTTATAGGTACTGGGCGATAAGCGCTAAGTCCGGAAAAGAAGTGGAAACCTTTAAATTTGATAAACCGAAAGCTAATATAGTATTTAAATATCTGACTTCAAACGGCGACATCAGTGGAGCCCCGGGCTCTGTCTCCGTAC
>JAQICQ010000088.1 GCA_027858455.1 Elusimicrobiota bacterium
AATATAGCTATTTTAGTATTTATGGCGGGGAAAATTTCATTTGATTAAAATTAAATACATATGTAAAATTATAAATAGTTATTAGCACTATAATGTAAGCTGTTCAATTAAAATTAATGAAGGTAAATAAGTATTTATGACAAAGTATAATAGTCTTTTAGAAGGGGCTAAAGGGATTCTTGGCGATTGCATAAGAATTCTTTCAGATGTTGATAAGCAATATGTAATAGTAGGAGGGTGGTCACCAGTTATTCTTAATACTTGTACAACGACAATTATTTTTACCGACCGACGACAATTATAATTGCCGATTAATATTATACTAAAAAAATATTATTTATCCTCCTCCCTTGTTCGTTTCTTTGCGCTATCCATACGATAGCTTTCAATATTTAGTTCTAAAATGACGCTATGATGAACAATTCTGTCTACAGCGGCAGCTGTCATCATAGGATCTTTAAAAATATTATTCCATTTTGAAAATGGAAGATTAGAAGTAATCATTACGCTTCCGTTTTCGTATCGCTCCGCCAATAATGTAAAGAGAACTTCCATTTC
Source organism: Elusimicrobiota bacterium (assembly GCA_027858455.1). Classification (GTDB taxonomy): domain Bacteria; phylum CG03; class SLGR01; order SLGR01; family JAGXOG01; genus JAGXOG01. The sequence continues at coordinate 559 of JAQICQ010000088.1, forward strand.
TTCTTTTTCCTGATGAACATATCCAATGTCGTCAATTATTATTGCATCAAATCTGCTTAATTTTTTCAGGAGTTTTGTTAAACGTAATTCCTTTTTAGCCAGAAGAAGCTCCTGCAACAATAACGCGCATGTGCTTGAATAAATGCGTTTGTCTTTATATATCAGCTCCTGCCCGAGAGCACTAACGAGATGTGTTTTCCCGCTGCCCGGATTACCAAATACAAGGATATTCTCATTATAGTTTAGAAAGTCGCCGTTTAATAGAGTTTTGAATTGTTGTCTGACTTTAGCTGGGATACGGGCTATATCAAAAGCATCAAGATTCTTTTCCAACTGCAGGTGAGATTCCCTTAGCCGACGCACTATGCGCCTGGTAAGACGGGCTTCACATTCAGCGCTAAGAACATTCAGCAGGTATTCCGCATAGCTCGACGATTCAGCCAAAGCTTCTTTTGTAAACTCAGCGTACTTTTCACGAACAGTTGTCAGGCGTAGGGCATCAAAACAAACTTCTAATTTTTCTTGGATGTTTTTATCCACGACTCTGTCCCCCGTGAAGTAGTAAATCATATCCTTTGAGGTCGTTAGTATTCACTGTCACTTCCGTAGCAAGAGGTGTTTGCATATCCCCGTCAACAATATCTCTTACGTTAGAGGCTGTTGGCGGCAGTTCCTGTTCAAACAAAAATTTCAGGGCATTTTCTGTAATGGTCTCGCTTTCTCTTGCCGCCATAAAAAGTATTTGCAAATATTCTTTGTTTGCTTGTAATGTCATGTTCGACCGCAACCAATCATAGGTTCGCCGGAACCGGCTGGAAGGGAATAAATCAGATTTGTAACGGTGGCTTTCAAATGCTCCTGGTTTTCTAATCAGCCAACCAATAATGTGGCGATAGTTGATGCTGTGCTTTCCACGGCCCTGCATCCGGGGTAGATGTTCGACTAACTTCTTCCCATACCATACGTCTATATGGTCCATATGTACCATTAGCTTTACCTTTTCTCCGATTAAGCGGCTATGCACTGAATACGTATTAAATTTTACGTTTATTGTGCTGCCTTTGCTGACTTTCGTTTCCATAGGCAAACTATCATTAAGACGTCTTGCCGGCAAAGGTTTTAATACAGAAACCTCTTCTTGAAATCTCTTAACCCGGCCGGCATTAAGTTGGCACGATATCTTTTGCAAGAATTTTTCATATTCTTTGATGCTTCCAAAATCGCTACTACCCCTAAGCATCAAGCTCTGGGATACAGCTGATTTAAAATGCCTATGAGAAGTTTCTACATCACCGTTCTCGTTAGCGCATCCGGCATTTGTTCTTTCGGGGGTTATACCATAATGGTTAAGTAATGCCTGATAGCGACGGGTGAACTTTTCAGGATTACAATCTTTGTTCACCGCCGCAGACATCTGGTCTGAACGGTGGCGTTTTGGCACACCGCCCAATTTCCAGATAGCCTTCTGGAATCCGTCGCTCAGGCTCTCATAACTTTCAGAATAGCATATTGAAAATGTTTCCCAGTTAGAGTAGGTCAAAACAAAGTGATATACGAGATGCTTAAATAACTCTCTCCTTATTGTTACTCCCAGGCTGGACATATGAGTGAAATCAGAGGCACATATTATCCCCGGATAATGAACCTGTGAAAAAAATACTTCTTTCCCGGGTCCTTCAGTTGCCCTCCAGTACCTGATATGGCGTTGCAATGTCCGCAATTGCCCATCGCTATACTTCCCCGGTGCCATATTTTGTAAATAGTTAAACAGAGTCTTGGCTTCAAGGCCTGGATTAATTTCAAGAAATCCTACTATTTGAGGCCAGTCCGTTTCAAAAGAATTCTCTCGTGTACGCCAGTTATGATTACTCTTTATTTGACTGGGCAGTTTACCTGCTTTTCGATATTTTAATGCTGTCCTTGGACTCATCCCTGCTTTTGCTGCGGCAACTTCCTTATTTTCTTTTTTTCCTATGAACATAAACAATCTCCTTACTTGTTGATCCGTTACCATTTACGCCTCCTTTTTTACTCTACCATTAGACGTAAATAGTGTACTTAATTAATCGGTAATTTTAATTGTCGTTCATCGGCAAGTATAATTGTCGTTATACACTACCGCTCCGCTACTCACTCTGCGATCACTTCCCCACCCTGACAGTTAATCACCTTTGCTTGTTGTGTACTGTCTATTTTCATGAAAATATCAGGCCCGGTTCCTTGTACCTGACCGGGTGCGTGTGGTCAAACATCGTGGATAATAGGGCGCCTAATCTCCAATTGTGCCATTTTGTTCAAACATATCTTGTGTTCATAATATATGAACACTCTAAAATATTGAACAGCAATAGGGGGATACAAATCTTTTATGACGATATACTTGAAAATTGTTCAATTTTGTGTTATGTTCATTATGGATGAACGTTCCGAATATTTGAACAAGGAGATTAATGGAAATGGATACTGATATTGAGAAAAAAATATACAATAAAGCAATTAATGCCTTAAAAAGGACCGTAACAGTTCCGATAATTATTGAGGACCAGACGCCGAATAATTATATAGACAAAAATATAGATAAAATTCTACGATTTGAAGTACAAAATAATGAAGTATTTTTTTGCGCTGAAATAAAATATATGGTAGCAAGGCCGACTATAGGGTTTCTGCAAATGAAAAATGATCAATTACCGCATCCAATTTTGCTTATTGCAAGATATATTAATCCAATAATAGCGGAAGAACTAAAAAACCGGGATATACAATTTATTGATACAGCAGGAAATGTTTACATAAATCAGATTCCATTTTATGTTTATATAAATGGAAAGAAAGTGCAAGGCAATAATAAACAAATTCATACAAAAAGAATCTTTAAGGGGACCGGTCTTCAAGTACTATATGTTTTATTAAAAAATCCCGGTATGATTAATATGCCATATAGGAAAATAGCAAAGGCCGCGAGAGTTGCTTTAGGAACAGTAGGATGGATAATGAAAGATCTCAGAGATTTAGGATATCTGATTGCTATGGGTAAACGCGGAAGAAAAATCATAAAAAAGGAAAAGCTTTTAAATAGATGGTGTGTTGAATATCCAATCAATCTAAAGCCTAAATTAATTATGGGTAAATTTGATATTTATCAAGGAAATTGGAAAGAGCTAAAGTTAAATCATTTGCATGACCAATGGGGCGGAGAAGCAGCAGCAGCTCAAGTAACTAATTATTTAAAACCGCAGGTCGTTACAATATACACAACAAAAAAAGGAGCGAAAAACCTGATTATTAAAAATAAATTAAGAAGAAATCCAGAGGGTGAGGTGGAAATAATTAAACGATTTTGGGGTAATCAAAACAATAAAAAGCACGAAAATACAGTTAATCCAATTTTAGTTTATGCTGATTTACTGGCAACGGGAAATCAAAGAAATATTGAAACAGGAAAAATTATTTATGAACAATATATTAATCGATATATCAGGGAAGATTGAACCTCATTATATTGAAGCTTTATCTAAGATAAAAACAGCTGCGGAATCTATGGGAATACCATTTATTATTGTAGGAGCAACTGCCAGAGATTTTATACTTGAGCATCACTATCAAATTAAATCTCCGAGGATGACAAAATACATAGATATTGTTATTGAAGTTTCAAATTGGGAGCGATACAGCAGGTTAATAAAAACATTATTGGATGCGGGAGAATTCATTGATGATAAACGTCGAAAGCAAAGAATACTATATAAAGATGTAATTATTGATATTATACCCTATGGTAAAATTGCTAATGATGATTATATGATTAGTTGGCCACCGGATCACGAATGGGTGTTAACAACTCTGGGTTTTGAAGAAGCATATAAATATTCGGTTACTGTAAGATTAGAAAAGGATTTAGAAGTTCAAATCCCAACTTTACCCGGACTTATTGCATTAAAATTAATATCGTGGAAAGAAAAATATCCGGAAAGAAAAAATGATGCGGAAGATATCTATTTTATTCTAACAAATTACGAAAATGCAGGGAATATAAATCGCTTATACGATGAAATAATTGAGATACTTGAAGAAGAGAAATTTGATAATTCTTTAGCGAGCGCCCGGCTTTTAGGTAGGGATATAGC
>JAQICQ010000125.1 GCA_027858455.1 Elusimicrobiota bacterium
ATCTTCTTCTGTTTTAAGTAATTTATGCCCGGTTTCAGAACACCAGGCGGGAAAATCCTCTTTAGACCCGGGGTCGTCGGCCGTGACTTTAAGAATTTCTCCCGGTTCTATTTCTTCAAGTTCCAACTTTGTCTTTACCACCGGCAGCGGGCAAAAAAAACCCACACAATCCAGTTCTCTGTTAAAATTCATTTTTAACTCCTAAATAAACAAATTAACTTCTGATTCTTTGGCCTCTTTTATATACCAAGCCGCACCTACCGTTTCCTCTACATCGTCAATCAAGCTATCCTCATCGACTCCCATAATTCCACAGGAAGTAGAGCAGGCGTAAAATTTTACTCCCATTTCTTTGGCCATCTCAAAAAATTCCTCAACTGACGGCGTCTTTGTCTTTTTCATAAGTTTTCTCATCATTGCCGGCCCCATACCCATCATATTCATGGATGTAAGCGGCAATTTTGTTTTTTTCCCGGGCATCATAAACTCCATCATTTTCTGGAGAATACCTTTTCTTCTGTATTTTTTACCTTTTTTTAAAAAACTTAAGCCCCAGAAAGTAAAGAAAACCTCTACCTCCATACCCATCGACGCGCCGGTCGTAGCGAGCATAAGCATGGCCAGAGCTTTATCCATAGTTCCCGAAAAAAATATCAATGTCATCTTTTCTTTTTTCATTTTTACCTTCCTTTTATTTTATAAATGCTCCCAATACTCCAGCTCCTACTATTATATATACAGAATGTAATTTACCCCAGAAAAACAGAGTACCAAAAAAAAGAGCAAATACCACAGTCTTAGGTTCCGCTAAATTTTTCAGCCCAATAAGATTAAAGGCTACCACAACAATCATGGCAAATACGGCAATCTCTACCATCTTAAAAGTTCCGTCAAGAGCCTGTGACCCACCGTATTTTTTATACAAAAACCCCGCAGCAACAATTAAAATTATCGGAGGGAGCATATTGCCGAGATTAGCGACTACTGCTCCCGTAATTTAGAACCATTTTTTTAATTACCGGGCGGAAACCGTCTTTAATTATGCCGGCAGATACTTCACGTTGTATTTTAAAAATTGCAACGGTTCAAGTCAAAAAGAAATACTCTATAAATATTTATAGCTGCAGAATTTTTTCTTTTATTCTGTCTGTGACTCCGCGCATAAAATTAAGATCCCCGTCCTTAGGATCGGGTATATCCCATTCTATAAATTTTTTTGCCGGCTGATTTATGCCTCGGACTGCATTACAGTTTAGATTAATTTTAAAATCCGCCGGGTTATCGGCTCTTTAACTACCTGGATTCGGTCCCTTTCGATCCCTGTTGTTAATAGTACTCAAACAGGGACAGGGATAAGTTCCCGTAAAAGCATATCCTTATACTTAAATATTACAGTTCTTTTTCGGCTATCCAGTTTCCGTGCAGATTGCAGTGGTCCACTGCGCTAAGTTCACCCTCTGTAGCCTTAAGATGCAGGCATCCCGCCGGCTGAAGATTTTCAGGGGTAAGATGCGATCTTGATATAAATTCTTTATTTAAATAAAAATCTATCGTTGTTATATAGTGCGCTTTTTCCATAGGATGCAATATTGCGCCCATCTTTACATGAAGGTCAACACACCCTTCTATAAGACTGCAAGATTTATTCACAAACATTAATGGAATATGTTTTTTCTCCAAATCGGTTAGATTCTCTTTATCTTCCGGCTCTTTTATTGCATTTTCTGTTTCTTTAAACTTATTTTTAGGCGCTCCGCAGACGGGACAATTATCCGGCGCACCGTCTTTTAATTCTACATAACCGCATATTGAACATAAATACTTTTCCATAGCTTTTCTCCTTGTTTTACCTTTAATTTACTTATTCTCTATGTTTCACGGCCAGGCCGTAAAACATAGTTTTTACTGAGAATCCACCGTGCTTTTCCCTCCTTTATTGTTTCCTTATTAAATCCTCTACCGTCAAATTCCCCAGCCGCTCCTTAATAAATTTCTCAATACTTTTAACTTCTTTACGAAGAATACAACTGTCTATATCCGGACATATGTTATCTTTAAAAATACAGTGGGTTATATCCATATCATCTTGAAATATCTTCACCAGCTGTATGGTAGTAATATCCTCCGGAAGTTTTTTTAAGGAAAAACCTCCTCCCCGGCCGCGACGGGTTTTTAAAATATTTTCTTTACTTAAAGTCTGCAGTATTTTTCTTATAAATGGATAAGGAATATCGAGCCGGTCGGATATGTCTCTGGCAGATATTGTCTTTTCATCCATCTTAAACATATAGACGATAACTCTTATCGCATAATCAGTATCTCTGTTTATTAATAACATAACTATAATGATAGTTATTTAATATCATTTATCGAATTATTAAGTCCCGGGATAGGACAAACACTTACCCGGGGCGGTGGCGGCAATTAACTTCATAGCGCTATTGTATTTAGTCAGGCTTAGTTTCCTAAACGATTTTACGGCGACTGAATCTAACCCGGGAACTTAGCGTTATTCCATTAATGCAAGGAGAGCCATCACAAAGATGCCCGCAATTATGGCAACGAGGTTAGCCACCGACCTTCTCTTATTGCATTTCCCGGCGTGAAGTTCGGGTATAAGATCCGTACCGGCTATGTATATAAACCCGCCGCCGGCGACTGAAAGCACTATCAGATTAAAGGTTTCCGAGTAGCTGCCGACCGCTAAAACTACTACGGCGCCTATTATCGCCGTAACGCCGGAGAGAAAATTAAATATAAGCGCCTTCTTTACGGAGAGCCCGCCGCTGATTAAAATACCGAAATCTCCAATTTCCTGAGGGATTTCATGTAGCAGAACTGCCGTTGTGGTCGCTATACCTATGGGAATACTTACCCCGTAGCTGGCGGCGAGCAACATGCCGTCTATGAAATTATGGGCTCCGTCACCAATAAGGTTCATAGGAACTACCGGTTTATATACATGGTCCTCTGCCGGAATATGGCAATGGTGCCACCGTACAAACATTTCCAGGATATAAAAAAGTATTATTCCGCCGAGAATTAAAAGAGAAGTAAGCATACGATTTTCTAACTCTTGCAAAGCTTCCGGTATGATATGTATCAGAGCGTCCCCCAGCAGCGCCCCGGCGGCAACTGCCACCAATAACTTTAAAATCCGGTATAAAAACTCCTTCTTTACCGCCAGGGTCAGTACTCCGGCAAATGATATCAGGCTGACCAAAACAACACTTACAAGAGTATATGCAATAATCATCTCTACATTTTCCGGCAGCTGTGAATTTCAGCCATTCTTTTATATATTAAAGTTCAGTTTATGTTTAATGTCTCCGCCCATTTTATCCCTGGCCATTTCACAGAGATCCTGCAGAGTGGTTTCATCCAGTATCTCTTTAATTTTATTGGAAAGTATTTGCCATAAATATTTTGTGGTGCATATATCGTATCTGTCGCAGTCCCCGTCAATAATACAGGAGACCGTAACGATCGGCCCTTCTACTTCTTCTATTATTTCGCTTATCGGAATCTGCGAAGGTTTTTTGGCCAGCTTGTAGCCCCCTCCCCGGCCCCTTTGACTTTTAACCAATCCTTTGTTTTTCAGCTGAAGAAAAAGCTGTTCAATATAATTAGGGGAAATATCCTCCTGCTTTGCTATGCGGGCTACAGGAATAGATTTTATTTCCTGGTGAATAGCAAGATTCAGCATACACCTTACCGCATATCTGCCCTTTGTAGAAATTTTCATATAATTTAGCTCCTTTAGATTTTATTATTGAAATATTAGTATTATACTAAACTATTCGCATTGCCTCACCAAAAATCTAAATGAAATGATTCTACCTAATATATACAAAATTTCCTTCACTTAGTGAAATTACTCCGCCATAGTTAATTT
>JAQICQ010000128.1 GCA_027858455.1 Elusimicrobiota bacterium
TTTTTTCCGGGAAGGAAAACTCCGTCCAGCCCGGCTATCTCTTTGAAAAATTTTTCCCGGTCTGTCTCAACAAATCCTGCATATTTTTCTAATATAACAGGGAGCACTTCTTCGGCCTCGCCGACTACTATAATATCCATAAACTGAGAAAGAATCTCCGGATTAACGCATACCGGACCTCCTCCGATTATGAGCGGATCTTTTTTTGTCCGGTCTTTTCTAAACGGCTCCAAACCCGCTAAATCCATCATATTAACATAATTAGTATAGGCAAGCTCGTAGTGAAACGAAAAACCTATAATGTCAAAATCTGCCGCTGGCGCCTTTGATTCAAGCGAAAATAACCCGACATCTTTCTCCCTCATCAAAGCTTCCATATCTTTTGCGGGGGCAAAACATCTTTCTACATAAAAATCCGAATTCTGACGCACTATCTCCCCTACGGTATGATACCCCAGACTGCTCATCCCTATCTTGTAATCATCCGGGAAAGAAAGAAGAAAACCGTATTTTTTCCCTTCTCTTTTATATCTGTTATACTCGCTGCCGGTATACCTTCCGGGATTCTGGATACCTTCCAGAAACTCACCCCAATTTAAATTTTTAAGTTTACTCACTTTATATACCTATAATTTCTGTCTGTCTGTTTATATTTAAAACTATACCTGTAAGAGCCATAAACATTATAACTCCCGAGCCGCCGTAAGAAATAAACGGAAGCTGTATCCCTATAACCGGGAGCAGGCCCAGGGTGACCCCTAAATTCACAGTGGCCTGGATAAGAATAAGCATAAATGCCCCTGAAACAATCATCTTTCCGGCCGGATATTCCGACCGTTCAATTACTTTGATAAACTGCCATAAAAGCATCCCCAGAAGAAAAATAACCGCAACCGACCCTAAGAATCCGGTCTCCTCCGCAATAACCGCAAAGATGAAATCTGTATGCCTTACCGGAAGAAAGCCAAGCTGGGTCTGGGTGCCTTCGTAGAGACCTTTTCCTAGGAATTTCCCCGACCCTACCGCCAGGATTGACTGCCTGGTATTATATCCCGCTCCCAGGGGATCTAAATCCGGCGCCATAAAAGAGACAATCCTTTTTTTCTGGTAATCCTTTAAAAACCTTGCGCCGGCGATTCCTATCCCCCATGAAGCCCAGAACAGTAATATCACAGTTATAATATTAAAAAACTTTATATTTCTGTTTACTTTTTTAAGTTCATACATGACAAAATAAAGTACCGCGGTTATTACAGCCGGAATCAAAAGATAAAACGGATCAAGAAGCGAAGATTGATTTATATTTATATAGCTTTCCGTAAACAAAGTAAGAACAACTATAAGCGTAAAGGGAGCTATGATAAATATCCAGCGTATATCCCGGCCGGAGACAAGCATTACCCCCAGATAAGCGGGCAAAAACATCAAAGCAGTTCCCGCATCCGGCTCTACCAACACTAAAATAACAAGAAGCAAAAAAGAAAGTGTTATCTTAATAACAGAGGCCTTCTTGCGGATAAGATATGCCCCGAAAATTATAGATGACAATTTTGCTAATTCCGAAGGCTGGAAATTTAAAAACCCCAGATTCAGCCACCGGCGGCTTCCATAGACATCTTTTCCTATTATCAGCACGGTGACCAGTAAAATTACACTGAGAGCATAAAATACCGGGCTTAACTCCAAAAATAATTCATAGGATATATTTCTAATACCCCACATAACCAACAACCCCACTATTACCGCAAATATCTGTTTCATCCAGAATCCCGAAAGACCCGCGTTCTGAACGGTAGCTGAAGCCACCATTACAATATTTATAACCGAAAGCAGAAGGATTGAAGCTAATATAATTTTTTCAATCTTATTTTTCATTTAACTTTTCCTTGAATTTAGCCTTATAAATCTCCCTGGCAACCGGCATTGACGCTACCGACCCGTAACCGCCGTTTTCTACCAGGACAACTACTGCAATCCGGGGGTTTTCAACCGGCGCAAAACCTGCATACCACGCATGGTCTTCGCCGTGCGGATTCTCGGCAGTACCTGTCTTGCTGGCAACATCCATATTTAAATTAAGATACTGAGCCGTACCGTATTCGGTAACACTCCGCATGGCTTTTTTTAAAAAAGCTAAGTTTTTTTTATCAATATCCAAGGTTTTTTCAACTATCGGTTCCCTTTTCTCAATAACTTCTCCTTCGGGAGATAAAATCATTTTTACAAGACGGGGCTTTAATACTTTGCCCGATGCGGCTACAGCCGAAAAAGCCTTCAGCAACTGCATAGGATTAACCAGCACATATCCCTGGCCCACACTCATATTAGCGCTGTCGCCGGGGTACCATATCCTGTTGAATTTTTTCTTTTTCCAGCTTGCCGAAGGAATAAGACCGGTATTCTCATAATCAAATATTTCCTGGCTCTTTTTGCTAAACCCCATTCTTAAAGCCATATCTCTTATAATATCTACCCCGGTTTCCATTCCCAGCTGATAAAAATAGACATTGCAAGAATTTGCGATTGCATCTTTTAAATCCAGCCGGCCGTGTTTCGTATTTTTCCAGCAACGGTAGAGCTTGCGGTCATACCCTATCCTTATAGAGCCCCGGCAGGTATATTCTGTATTCGGGTCAGCTTTACCGGATTCTAATGCAGAAAGCGCCGTAACTACCTTAAAAAGCGATCCCGGAGCGTATTCTCCCTGTATATTTCTATCATATAAAGGATGCTTGGGATCATGAAAAATTTTCTCAGCCCGGGCTTTTGAAAAAGGAAGTGTGAAATCCTCCGGATTAAATCCCGGCTTTGAAAGCCACACTAATATTTCACCGGTATCAGGTTCCATCGCTACAACAGCGCCTGCGCGGTCGCCTAAAGCCCTGTATGCCGCTTCCTGAAGGTCCCAGTCAATGGTTAATATAATATCATTTCCTATTTTCGGAGGCCGGCTGGTTATTAGTTTGCGATGCTCGCCTTTAACACCAACCTCTATCTTTTTAAATCCATCTGACCCCCTCAGGTAATCATCATAGCTTTTTTCTATGCCTGTTTTTCCTATCTTGTCTTTTAGTTTAAATCCGCCGGAGCGGCGCGCGCTTAACTCCTCCCGGCTTACCTCTCCTATATAACCGAAAAGATGAGCGCCGTTGTCACCATAAGGATATTTTCTGCGGGAATTTACCTGAATAAAGACATTGGGCAGATAGTGGGAACTCTCCTCTATTTTCATTATCTCTTCTGTACTTAAATTTGATATTATTTCCACTACTCCGAAAGGTTGCTTCTCTTTAAGGTCAAACCCCCTGTTAATCTCTTTGAGCGAACGTCCGGTAAGCTTAGATATTTTACCGGCCAGTTGTTTTTTTATTTTGGAATCAAGGCCCTCCGTAGCCAGAAGCAGCGAATAAATCGGCTGGTTGCCCACCAGATTTGTACCTTTCCTTGAAAATATTCTTCCCCGAGGCGCTTTTATAAAAAAGTTCTGGATACGATTTCTTTCGGCGCGCTGCCAATAATAGTTTCCTTTTATAATCTGAAGATATAAGAGCCTTCCCGCAATAACCGTAAAAAGCACTGCCAACAGAAGCCGCGGCCATGAATACCCCTTTTTCGAAGGAGTTCCGATTGAATAGTATCTATTAAACAGCATTTAATTTTATTAATATATGATATACGAAAAAAGCAACTATGCCGTTTAAAACCGTTGATAAAATCATACCCGGCGGATATGTGACGGTTTGAGACAATATTAAGCGTATAAATAAACTAAAGTGAACTGAAAAAAGATATATCAGCGCTGTTATAATAAACTGAAATATAAAATTACCCTCGTTGAATTCCCCTCTGAATTTGCCGCATATAAACCCCGCCAATGTCCTTATCAGCGCTTTTTCGCCAAGCATACCGATAAAAAGTATATCTTCCGTCAGCCCCGACAAAAAGCCGAATATCTGGGCTTTTCCCGAACCCCTTATCAAAGATATTTCCAGGGTAATTATAAGCATAATATCTATATTTACACTAAATGCTGTATTGCTGTATAATAAAGTCTGACCAACCAACCCTATAAAAAATATTAATAATATTCTCATTAAAATTCTCTCCGGAATTTTCTTTGGGAAACTTGTCGGGCATCGCGTCTATGTCGGGGAAAACCTCCTGTAATATCAGCCGGGCCGGTTATATCCATTTCAGAAATTTTATTTAACGACATATAAATACCTAAAATTATGAGGATACTCCGAAAGTTCAACTTCAGCTTCCTGCCCGGTTGAAAAATCAAGTTTCTTTGTATTATTTATCCGCCCTATATAAAGCCCTTCAGGTAATATATCTCCGTTTCCCGATGAGTAAACTTCATCGCCTTTTTTTAAAATTACATTCGGAGCAATATATTTCAAGGTCAGTTCCCACCCGTTATTACCCTGGATAATGCCGCGTTTACCTCCGGAAAATTCGGCTGCGGCTTTAAACTCGGGCGAAGTTATAAGCCGGACTTTAGAATAATCCTCAAGAACTTCGTCTATTCTGCCTTGCAGAACCCACCTGCCGTCTTTAATGCCTATAACTGCCATATCTTTTACAATATCCGAAGATGCCCCTGCTGAAATGATAAGCTCTGAAAAATAGTCGTCCGGAGGATGATATAAAATCTCGGCCGCCATAAGTTCACCGGGATTAAAATCCTCAATATTAAGATCGGCGACTAATTCATTATGCAGTTTATTTAAAAAATTTAAATCCCGGTATTCTTTTTTCAGATTCTCGTTCTCTTTTCTTAATTTTTCATTTTTTTCTATGAGATTAGTCAGCGACATAACCTTCTTATATAATTTGCCGGATTTTTTGCCGGAATATTCTACACTGTGGCCTATTGGCGAGAGGAAACGTAACCCTATATTTTTGATAAGTTTAACGGAGTCAAAACTGTTTAATACTAAAAGCAGTATACTTAATAACAGAAGTGACGCTAAAACAATTGTATCTTTTTTTTGATCCATTTTGGACCTCTATTTATTCAGGGAGGAAAAATTAACGGAAGTTATAAAGCTTTATATCTTATCGGACTTTTATCCGGAACCTATCCGGAACATTTCCGGTACATTTCCGAAAATAATATTTATTTTACCGGTTTTTAATATTATACTTAAGCCGGCGGCGCTGAGATTTTCTCAGTGTTTCCATCTGCTCGAGATATTTACCGGTCCCCATAACCACACAGTTCATTGGTTCGTCGGCAATGTGGACAGGCAGTTCCGTGGCGTCTCTTAAAAGTTGAGCAATACCCCCGAGTAATGCTCCCCCGCCTACAAGGATTATTCCCCTGTCAACTAAATCTGCGGATAATTCCGCAGGCGTCTCATTAAGGGTCTCTTTTATAACTTTAAGCAATTCTTTCATCGGTTCGTCGAGCGACTCGCGTATATCATCGGTCGTTATCGTAACGGTTTTGGGAAGGCCGGTTACCAGATCTCTCCCCTTTATTTCCATTTCTTTTGCTTCAGTCCCGGAATAAACTGAACCGATTTTAATCTTTGCCTCTTCGGCAGTTCTTTCTCCGATAGTTAAATTCTCTTTTTCCTTGAAATACTCGATTATCGCCCTGTCAAAATCATCTCCGGCAATCCTTATGGCATTTGTAAGCACCATGCCGCCCAGGGATATAACTGCTACTTCCGTTGTTCCTCCGCCTATATCAACGACCAGGTTGCCCGCCGGTTCATGGACCGGCAGTTCGGCTCCTATTGCCGCCGCCATAGGCTCTTCAATTACATAAACTTCTCTTGCTCCCGCCCTCTCTGCTGATTCTTTGACCGCGCGGCGCTCCACCTCAGTACATGCCGAGGGAATACTTATAACTATACGCGGATGAAGAAGGCTCTTGCGGGCATGAACTTTTCTTATAAAATATCGTATCATTCTTTCGGTTGTATCAAAATCAGCGATAACACCGTTTTTTAAAGGCCTTACCGCAGTAATATTTGCAGGGGTGCGGCCAAGCATTCTTTTGGCCTCCATACCCACAGCCAAAATCTCGCCGTCATCTTCATTAATAGCAACTACCGACGGTTCCCTTAATACAATGCCCCTGCCTTTAACATATACAAGCACATTGGCCGTACCAAGATCTATTCCCATATCATTTGAAAAAAAACCAAGAATAGAATCAAGCATTATCTATAATCTCCAGCATACATCTCTTGCTGCCGTCACCTTTCCTGTTGCCTATTCTTAAAATCCGTGTATATCCGCCGGGTCGGTCCTTATTGGCCGGGCCTATAATCTCAAAGAGTTTATTAACCGTTTCTTTGGGCAATCCGGCGGCCACATAACGCCTGTTGGCAACTGTATCCTTCTTAGCTCTTGTTATCAGCTTTTCCACATGGCTTCTGACTTTTTTTGCCCGGGGAACAGAAGTTTTAATACGGCCGCTTTTAACAAGCTGATAAGTCAATCTCTTAATATTACGTTTAGTCTTTTGTTTATTCAATTTTTGAGCCCCCTTAACCGTTAAATTCCAATTCTACTTTACGTTCTTCGGCAAAAGTTTTAACTTGCTTTTCTATCTCTTCAACAGATTTTGCGCCTATCGCATCAATCTGCGCAATTTCTTCAAGAGAATTATCGGTAACATCACCTACTGTTTTTAATGAAGCTTCTCTTAGCGCATTTGAAATACGTGTCGCAATTTTCAACTCTTCAAGCGGCAATCTCTTGACCTTCTTTATCTTCTCTTTTTGGAATGAAGAATCCGCGCCGAGTTCTATATCTTCCATTTCAGACATTTTGAAAACTTTCATAGTGTCTTTTAAGACCTCTGCCGCATACGCCAGCGACTCGGATGGTTTTATACTTCCGTCCGTCCAAATATTCATTATTAGTTTATCATAATCGGTTCTTTGGCCTACCCGTGAGTTTTCTACATCGTAACTTATCTTACTTATCGGAGAAAACATAGCATCTATTGCTATCTCGCCGATATTTTCTACTTCTTCCGGCCTTTCTTGAGCTGTCTGGTAACCCCGGCCTCGTTCGACTACAACTTCCATTTTTAAAGTTGTGCCTTTTTCAATATCGGCCAGATGTTTTTCCGGATTTAAGAGTTTAACTGATTGATTAAGTTTAAAATCAGCTCCGGTTATTTCTGTGGAAGAATCAACTTCCAGCGAAATTCTCTGCGAATCGTTAGTATATAACTTAAACCTGAGACCTTTAAGATTTAAGATAAGCTCAGTTACGTCTTCTTTGACCCCGTCTATAGATGCAAATTCATGTTCTACACCCTCTATATTTATAGCCGTAATAACCGCGCCTTCCATAGAGGCAAGCAAAATACGCCTGAGAGAACTGCCTATTGTGTTACCGTACCCTCTTTCAAAAGGCTCACACTCAAACCTGCCGTAGTCATCTTTTTCTTCTACCCATTTTATCTTCTGGGGGAGTTGGAAATCCCTGAATTTCATCATATATGCCTCCTTTATATATCTTCTTATTTATTTACTGTACAGCTCTACTATAAGGTTTTCTTCGATATCACCGCCGACCAGCGTTACTTCTTCGCGGGTGGGTTTTCTTAATACCTTTCCGGAAATTTTTGAAGAATCCCGTTCAATCCATTCAGGCAGAACAGCGTCTTCGTTCTCTTCTAAATTATCCTTGATTAAATTTATTTCTCTGCTCTTTTTTCTTATGGATATTTTATCGCCTTCTTTAACGGTATATGAAGGTATATTACAAATAGCAGAATTAACTTCTATGTGGCGGTGCAAAACCAGCTGTCTGGCCTGTTTTATAGACGCGCCAAACTTCAGCCTTTGCACTACATTATCCAGCCTGGTTTCAAGCTTAATAAGTAAATTCGCTCCTGTCGGACCTTCTTCGGAATCTGCTTCCTTAAAGAAAATACGAAACTGTTTTTCGGTCATAAGCACTGACCTTTTAACTTTCTGCTTTTCTCTCAGCTGTTTACCGAATTCGGATTTCCTAATACGGCCCTGGCCGTGCTGACCCGGGGGATATTCTTTCTTTTCCAAAGAACATTTTGCCGAAAGACATCTGTCGCCTTTAAGAAAGAGCTTAACTCCTTCTCTTCTGCACAATTTACATACCGGACCTCTGTATACTGCCATTTTACTATACCCTCCTCGGTTTTGGCGGGCGGCAACCGTTATGCGGTACAGGTGTAACGTCTTGAAGAGTAAGTATTTCAAGCCCCCCTGATTCAAGACTTCTTATTGCAGTCTCCTTTGACGCACCCGGCCCTTTGACCTTAACTGATACTTTTCTCATTCCGTTATCTCTGACTACCCTTGAAGCAACTTCCTGCGCTACAAGACCGCCTGCGTAAGAAGTCCCTTTCCTGGAACCTTTCATACCTACGCTGCCGCTTGAGGCCCAGGTAAGAACATTACCGCCTAGGTCAGTGATAGAAATTATGGTATTATTAAAAGTGCTTTTTATGTAAGCAATACCTTCTTCTGCTTTCCTCTTGGTTTTTTTCTTCTTTTTTTGTCTAATCTTCTTTTTTGCCATATTATATTTACCTTTTGTATATCTTCCTAAATCCTATTTCTTAGGACCTTTTCTGGTCCTTGCGTTTGTTTTCGTCCGCTGGCCTCTGACCGGCAAACTCCTTTTATGACGATAACCGCGATAACTGTTAATTGCTTTTAAGCGGCTGAGAGCTTCTCTTTTTTCCCGCCGGAGTTCTCCCTCTGTCTTATATTCTTTTAATACTTTCTGGATTTTACCTACTTCGTCGTCCGAAAGCTCCTTTACGCGTTTGCCTTCATCTACACCTGATTTTTCAATTACTTCAACAGCCGTAGTATCACCTATCCCGTATATATAAGTTAAGGCTGTCTTTATTTTTTTGTCTTTGGGTAGATTAACTCCCTCTATTCTGGCCATATAATTCTCCTTTATACTAAAATTCTTATTTATCCCTGCCTCTGTTTATGACGCGGATTAGAGCATATAACCCTCACCACGCCTTTACGCCTTATAACCTTGCATTTAGGGCATATCGGCTTAACTGATGCTTTAACTTTCATTATATTAACCTCTTATTTATTACCTGTTGGCTTACTTGAACTTTTTTTCTTATCCATCCTGTAAGTAATTATTCCCCTTGTGGGGTCATACTTTGAAATCTCCATCCTGACCCGGTCGCCGGGCAGAATTCTTATATAGTACATTCTCATTTTACCTGAAAGATGGGCAAGTATCTCCGCCCCGCCGTCAAGCTTAACTTTAAACATAGTATTGGGAAGAGTCTGTATTACACTTCCTTCAACTTCAATTTTATCTTTTTTATCAGACATATTATAAAATTTTTTCTCCTATAATCCTGCAAGTACTCTTGGGCCGTCTCCGGTCAGGGCAACTGTCTTTTCCCAATGACATGACAATTTTCCGTCTGCCGTACTTATGGTCCATTGGTCATCGGCCGTAACAATCCCATATCCTCCTACATTTACCATAGGCTCAATAGCTATGACCAGTCCTTCCTTCAAAACCGGCCCTGTTCCTGATTTACCGAAATTCGGAACCTGAGGAGCCTCGTGTAAATTCTTTCCTATGCCGTGTCCTACCAGATCTCTTACCAGGCTATAACCCTTTTTTTCGGCTACCCCCTGAATTGCCGCGGATATATCATAGAGTCTGTTGCCGGCAATCATTTTATTTATTCCGGCATTGAGCGCCTCTCTTGTACTATTAATAAGTTCTTTAACTTTAAGGCTTACTTCCCCGGCGGTCGCTGTAAAAGCCATATCTGCACAAAAACCACGGTAGATTCCCCCGATGTCAATGCTGACAATATCCCCCTCGTTTACTTTCCTCTTTACAGAAGGTATGCCGTGAACTACTTCATGATTTATAGAAGTACATACAGTTGCCGGATAGGGCGGCCGGCCGTAATTTAAAAATGCCGGTTCCATTCCGTTTTTTTTAAATAACACCACGGCCCTTTCGTCAATATCCTTTGTGGATATTCCCGGCTGAACCATTTCTTTAATATCCCTGCTTATGCGGGTAAGAATACGGCCTCCTTCGGCCATAACTTCTATCTCATCGGGACTTTTATAATATATCATTAATCATCAAAGAACAAAATATAATTTATTTCTATACTTATACAACTAAATCAGCAGCCCTAAATACACTGCTAATTATTCGGCAAACTGTCAACTATAGATTTAAAAACTTTATCTATTTTTCTGTAACCGTCAATTTCAATAAGCTTGCCTTTTTTCCTGTAATAATCTATAAGCGGTTTAGTCTGTTTTATGTAATTTTTTATCCTGATCTTTACAGTATCTTCTTTATCATCGGCTCTCTCTATGAGCTCGCCCCCGCACTGCGGGCATTTCCCGTTAATATTTTTATTAAGATAGATATTATACTGTCTCTTGCAGCTTCCGCAAAGACGGCGCCCCTTAAGTCTTCTGACGGATTCTTTTTCCGGTATAGATATATAAAATACCGCATCTACATCATTATTAGTTTTGTCAAATTTTTCCGCCTGATTTATAGTCCGCGGGAATCCGTCAAGTATATAGCCTGTATCCGTATCGCTTTCTTCCAGGCGCTCTTTAACTATACCTATTACTATATCGTCCGGGACCAAACCTCCGTCTTCCATAATTTCTTGCGCTTTAAGGCCTAATTCAGTCTTATTTTTTACTGCCTCGCGAAAAATATCTCCGGTAGAAATATGCACAATACCTGTATGGCCCGCCAGTTTCTTAGCCTGAGTACCCTTTCCCGCCCCCACAATACCAAGCATAATAATTTTCATATCAGCCTATATTAAAACTGCGGCCCTTGAGACGTCCCTTTTTCATAAAACCTTCATAATGCCTCATAATAAGCTGGGATTCAATCTGCCCCATTGTATCAAGGGCTACCCCGACGATAATTAAAAGCGCCGTGCCTCCGAAATAAAACGGTGCGTTGAAAATTTTTCCAAAATACGTCGGCATTACTGCTATACCTACGACAAAAACAGCCCCGATTAACGTTATTCTTGTAAGTATTCTGTCTATGTAATCAGCCGTCGGCTTGCCGGGTCTTATACCCGGAATAAATCCACCCATTTTTTTCATGTTTTCCGCAATATCCCTTGGATTAAAAGTCAGCGCGGTATAAAAATAACAGAAAAATATTATGAGCGTTGCATATAATACCGTTCTTACAGGATTACCCGGCGTAAGATACCTGACAAGTTCGGCAAATAAAGCCGAATCAGGAAAAAACTGAGCAAGCTGCATCGGCAAGAGTAAGACCGCCATAGAAAATATCACAGCGATTACACCCGACTGGTCTACTTTAAGAGGTAAAACCGTATTTTGACCGCCGTACATTTTCCTTCCTACAACCCGCTTTGCATACTGAACGGGAATTTTTCGCTGGCCCTGTTCCACAAAAACTACTGCAGCAGTAATTAAAATCACTATCGCCGCAAGAAAAAGAGCTCCGAAAAACGACAGCTCTTCTATCCGTATCATTTTAAATACATTATTAATACCCGCCGGCAGGCGCGCTACTATACCGGTAAAAATTATCAAAGATATCCCGTTGCCTATTCCACTTTCTGAAATCTGTTCGCCGAGCCACATAATAAAAATTGTGCCGGCTACTAAAGTTAAAACCGTAGAAAGCTGAAATTTCAATCCGGGATTCACAACTACTCTTACTCCACCGGCATCCATAGACTGCATCCACAGAGTAAGTCCGAATCCCTGAACAACTGCAATTGCAACCGCAAAATAACGGGTAAGCTGATTGATTTTTTTCCGCCCGGCTTCGCCTTCTTTTTGTAATTTTTCAAGAGAAGGAATCGAAGTCCTTAATAAACTCATTATAATGGAAGCGTTTATAAACGGCATTATTCCGAGAGCAAATACAGAAAGTCGCTTTAAAGCTCCGCCGGAAAACATATCCAAAAACCCAAAGAGGGTTCCCGACTGGGATTCAAAGAATAACTGAAGGGCCTTTATGTCTATTCCCGGAACTGGGATAGTAGCGCCGACCCTGTAAACCGCAAGTATGCTTACGGTAAAGAGTATCTTTTTTTTTAAATCACTGACTTTAAAGATATCAGAAAACTTGCCGAGCATTAAGTTATTTCCCCGCCGGCCTATTTTATCTTGTTTCTTGCTCCCCCTGACAGCGCGCATCCGGAAACCTTAATCTTCTTTTTAATCTCTCCCATGCCGAGTATCTTGACTTTTGACTTATCTGATTTAACTAACCCTTTTTCTATAAGTTTTTCGGGATTTATAAGATCGCCACTTTTAAAAATTTCCTGAATATCAGAAATATTGACAATTTCTTTGGGTTTCTGAAATCTTTTATTGCTGAACCCCCTCTTAGGCAACCTTCTTATCAAAGGCATCTGACCGCCTTCAAATCCGGTAAGCCTGGAATTGCCTGACCTGTGCCCGCTCCCGCCCCGGCCACGGCCGCAACTTCGGCCTTTACCGGAAGCCGGTCCCCGGCCTTTTCTCTTTTTATTCTTTCTTGCTCCCTTTGCAGGCCTTAACGAATCTATTTTTAATTCTTGATCTTTCACAGTTTTTCTACTTCCTTGCCTCTTATTTTTGCTATATATTCTTTTGACCGGATATTCTTTAAACCATCAACAGTTGCATAAACAACATTTATGGGATTTCTTGAACGCAGACACTTTGTTCAAATATTTTTAACTCCCACTGCCGCCAGAACCGCTCTTGTCGGACCGCCGGCTATAATACCGGTTCCGGGCCCGGCAGGTTTAAGCAATACCTCTCCCGCGCCGCATTTTCCGACTATTGTATGCGGGATAGTCATATCATCCGTAAGAGAAACCTCAACTAAATTATCTTTGGCCTTTGACATACCTTTTTCAATAGATGCCCTGATATCTTTTGCCTTGCCTATTGCCGCCCCCACCTTGCCGTTGCCGTCCCCGACAACTACAAGAGTCGAAAACCTGAACCGCTGGCCGCCTTTAACAACTTTTGCCACCCGGTTTATATTTACAACACTCTCTATATATTCACTTTTATCTTTATATCTGTTTGCCATTAGAATTTTAACCCACCTTCTCTTGCGCCATCAGCTACTTCTTTTATATTTCCATGATATTTAAACCGGCCCCGGTCAAATACTACGGTTTCAATCTTATTTTTTTTAGCTTCAGCCGCTATTAATTTGCCAAGTTGGCGGGATCTTTCCAGCGGCCTTTTAAATTTTTTCTTTTTGATTTCGGAGTTCAACGTAGATACTCCTGCTATAACCACACTATTAATGTCATCTATAAGCTGAGCCGATATATTTTTATTGGACTTGCGCACAGCAAGTCTCGGCCTTTTAATTGTTCCAAGATTTTTTATCATTTTCCTGATCCTGTAAATCCTCCGCCTATTGCGGTCTTTCCTGCTTTCTTCCTGACTCTTTCACCCTTATATCTGATACCGGCTCCCTTATAGGGTTCCGGAGGCTGCAGGTCTCTGATTTCGGCAGCAACTTCGCCGACTTGCTGTTTATCAAAACCGCTGACCTTTAAAATGTTTTTCTCAAGCACCTCGATTTTTATATCTTCGGGTATGGGAAACTTAATTGAATGAGAGAAACCTAACTCAAGCTCAAGGATATTTCCTTTTGATTTAGCTTTTTTACCCCGGCCGATTATTTGAAGTTCTTTTGAAAAAGCCTTATCCAGACCGTTCACAAGATTTGACAGCAGACTCCTGATTAAGCCGTGCAATGACCTTAATTTGCCCGAATTATTATCACGGGTAATATTAACTTGTGATTCCTTTATCTCTACGTTAATACCGTCCGGAATATCTATATTGCCTTTTGTTCCGGCTTTTTCCGCCGAAACCTGCTTTTTACCGGCAGTAACTTTAACTCCGGCGGGTATTTTTATCGGTTCTTTTCCTACTCTGCTCATGATTTACCACACATATAATAATACTTCACCGCCTAAACGGTTTTTCCTGCATTCTTTATCTGTCATAAGCCCTCTGGAAGTTGATATAACAGCCCGGCCAAGTCCTTCAATAACTTTCGGTATTTCCTCTATCCCGACATATTGTCTCTTTCCGGGGCGGGATCTGCGTTTTAATTCTCTTATTACAGAATCTCCTTCAGGAGTATATTTTAAACTTACCCTCAGGGTCCCCTGGACTTTATCTTCAATAACTTCGTAATTGGCTATATAACCTTCTTCCTTTAATAACCGCGCAATCTCCTGTTTTACCTTGGAGAGCGGAATATCAAGCTCGCTCTTCTTTCTCATAAGAGCGTTATTTATCCGGCATATCATATCCGCTATAGTATCAGTAACTACCATGATGACTTAACCACCCCCGGGATTTTTCCTACCGACGATAAATTCCTAAAACATATCCGGCAAAGGCCGAAATCTCTCATATATCCTCTGGGACGGCCGCAAATATTACACCGGTTATAATTTCTAACCTTGTATTTTGAGACCCTCTCCTGTTTAACTTTAAGCGCTTTTCTTACCATTTGAACTCCTATTCTCTTTAAAAGGAAATCCCATCATAACCAGCATTTTCTCCGAAAGCTCCCGGTCAAGCTTATCGGTAACTATAGTTATGCCTATTCCTTTAATATGTTTAATATTGTCTGCGTCTATTTCCGGAAATACAGATTCATCTTTTAATCCTATTGTTAAATTACCGTATCTGTCAAACCCTCTTTTCAAACCGTCAAAATCCCTTATACGCGGGAAAACCACCCTTAATAACTTTTCCATAAAATCATACATCTTGCTGCCGCGCAGGGTTACACAACACCCTATAGGATCTTTTTCTTTCAGGTCAAAATTAGATATAGATTTTTTTGCTTTTGTAACTACCGGTTTTAACCCGGTTATTTTTGCCATATCTTTTTTGGCCTCTTCTAATACCGTTTTATCGTCCTTTGCCTTTTTTAAACCCATATTGACAATGATTTTTTTCAGCTGCGGCACATCATGCATATTTCCGGTCGCAGTTTCCTTTTGCAATTTGGGCATTACGTCTTTAATATATCTCTTATATAAATCTGATTTAATCTTCTTGGCCATTATTAAACTATCATCTCCCCGCATTTCTTACATATCCTTACTTTCTCGCCGTCGGTCAGACGGTCAAAATTAATCCTGGTTGCATTTGAACACTTGGGACATATAACCTGGATATTAGACGTATTGACCGGCGTTTCTTTTTCAACTACTCCTCCGGGATTTGTCTGAGAAGGCCGGGTATGCACTTTTGCAAGATTTAATTTAGAAATCAATGCTCTCTTTCCGCCCTCTATTATCTTAACTACTTCTCCCGTCTTCCCTTTGTCTTTACCGGTTTTTATAATTACATTATCGTTCTTTTTTATTTTATACATTAAAGTACCTCCGGAGCAAGCGATATTATCTTCGTAAAACCTTTATCGCGAATTTCACCGGCGATCGGCCCAAAAATTCTTGTGGCTACCGGCTCCTGTTTCTCGTCTATTATAACTACACCGTTATCGCCAAAACGAAGTATCGTGCCGTCGTCTCTGTGGATGGCGTATTTGGTCCTGACAACTACCGCCCGGACAACTTCCCCCCGGGATATTTCGCCGTGGGGAACCGCTACTTTAACAGTTCCGACTATCATATCTCCCACCGAAGCGTATCTTCTTTTTGAACCGCCGAGAACCTTTATGCATAAAAGCTTTCTGGCTCCGGAATTATCCACTACCTGTAAAAGACTCTCTGCCTGAATCATTCTTTATTCCTTACTTCTACCACTCTCCATCTTTTTAATTTGCTCATAGGGCGGGTCTCTTCTATTACAACCAGATCCCCGGTTTTTGAAATATCCTTCTCATCATGAGCATAAAATTTTTTATGTTTCTTAATAACTTTTTTATAGAGCGGGTCGCGAAAACGCTTCTCGGACTCAACAACCCTGGTCTTATCCATCTTATCGCTTATTACAACTCCGCGTATTTTTTTTCTTGATGTAGTTTTATATTCTTTATTCATTTTCTTTCTCGCGTATTACCGTCAATAACCTTGCTATATCTCTCTTTATCTGCCTTATTCTGATCGGATTTTTAAGCGTGCCTGTAGCATGCTGGAACCTTAATTCTAAAAATCCATTTCTTAAATCTTTAAGCTTGGTTTCAAGTTCCCGTTGAGTCTCTTTCCTTAATTCTTTAGCCTTTAAAACCATTATTCGTATTTACCTCTTTCTACAAACTTACATTTAATCGGCATCTTTGCCGCCGCCCTTTTCATTGCTATTTTTGCGTTATCATAATCTAATCCTGCAAGTTCAAGCATCACTCTTCCCGGCTTAACTCTTGCTACATACTCCTCAACCATACCTTTTCCTTTACCCATCCGAGTCTCTGCCGGCTGAGCTGTTACAGGATGATCGGGAAATATCCTTATCCATACTTTCCCCCCCCGTTTCATAAAATGAGTCAAAGCTACTCTGGAAGCTTCAATCTGCCGTTCTGTAATCCAGGCCGGCTCCATAGCTTTTAAACCGAACCGCCCGAAATTCACCTTGCTCCCCCGCAAAGCTTTGCCTTTCATCCGGCCGCGGTGTTTCTTTCTGAATTTAACTTTTTTAGGTCTTAGCATTTTCTTCCCCGTTTATATCATCATATATTTCACCGTTAAAGACCCATACTTTAATTCCTATATTGCCGTAGGTAGTATTAGCTTCACAAAACCCGTAATCAATATCCGCCCTGATTGTCTGCAGCGGGACACGCCCTTCTTTTACCCATTCTGTCCGGGCAATTTCGGCGCCGTTAAGACGCCCGCTTACGCATATCTTTACGCCTTTGACTCCTTCGCGGCTGGTTCTGTAAAGGGCCCTTTTTATAACCGAACGAAATCTCATTTTTTTCTCCAGGGCCTTGGCGATGCTGTTAGCAATAATGTATGCATCAGTTTGAGGATTTTTAATATGCTTGATATTAACTATACTTCTCTTGCCGGTCATGTCCTCTATTTCGTCCTTAATCGCTTCTACTTCCGACCCGCCTTTACCTATTATAACTCCGGGGCGGTCAGTGTGAATGGTAACTCTCACATTATCACCCATCCGTTCAATATCTATACGCGATATCCCGGCATTTTCTACCCTTCCCCTTACAAACTTTCTTATCTGGTCGTCTTCTTTTATTAAACGCGGCATCTCTTTGGGATTAAACCAGCGCGATCTCCAGGTTTTATTAACTCCAAGCCTGAATGCTATCGGATTTACTTTTTGGCCCATTATTTCTTTAACCTCGTATTTAATCTCGTGAAAATTGTCATCTTTTAATTTCCTACTTCTATCTCTATATGCGCCGACGGACGCTTATATATATCGGCACGGCCCATTGCCCTGGGACGCAACCTCTTAAGAGCCGGCCCCTGGCCTACCCAGGCTTTCTTTACTTTAATTTTTTCTACTATGTCCTGGGCGTCGCCGTTGGCAACCGCCGACTTCAATAATTTCAATACCGGAACTGCCGCCCGTTTATTAATTACACCGAGGACAGCGTAAGCCTCGCTTACTTTTTTACCGCGTATCTTGCCCAGCACAATATTAACCTTCCTGGGACTCATACGAATATATTTAACTTTTGCCTTTGCTATCATAATGCTACTCTTCTGTTTCTTCTAATTCTTTTGAATGCGCCGCTCCGTGTCCGCTGAAAAATCTTGTCGGAGAAAATTCCCCCAGCCTGTGTCCCACCATATCTTCAGTCACGCTGACTTTAATAAATTTTTTTCCGTTGTGAACCGGTATAGTCAAACCGACAAAATCCGGTATAACCATTGAACTTCTGGAAAAAGTTCTGTCGGTTATCTTTTTGCCCGACTCGCGGGCGCGGCGAATTTTTTTCATTAAACTCTCTGCGACAAAGGGTCCCTTTTTAGTAGATCTACCCATTATATTATTTTTTCCTCTTCTTTTTCCTTCTTAATATCAGTTTTTCCGAGGGCTTATTCTTATTGCGGGTTTTTACCCCTTTACATTTCTTGCCCCACGGAGTTGACGGGAGATTATTCCCCTTGCTCTTTCCCCGGCCTCCGCCGTGCGGATGGTCAACTGCGTTCATAGCCGTTCCTCTGACTTTAGGCCTTCTCCCCCTGTGTCTGGTAGAACCGGCTGACCCCAGTTTTATTTTATAATGATCGGAATTACCCATAGTGCCTATTGTACCCATACAATTTTTATTAACCAGCCGGACTTCCCCCGAAGGCATCTTCAACTGCGCATGATTCCCTTCTTTAGCCATAAGTACAGCATTGGCGCCTGCGCTTCTTACCAAAATCCCGCCACCGCCTGGTTTAAGTTCAACATTATGTACAACGGTGCCGTCAGGCAGATTTTTAAGTTTCCTTGTATTTCCCACAGTCAGTTCGGCGTCCGGGCCGCTCTCTACAATATCCCCTACCTTTAACCCTTTTGGATGAAGTATATACGCTTTTTTACCGTCTTCATATTTAATAAGCGCAATATTCGCGGAACGGTTCGGGTCATATTCTACAGAAATAACCTCTGCCTTTCCGGCACGGAGTCTTTTAAAATCTATAATTCTTAATTTCTGTTTACTTCCTCCCCCCCGGTGCCTTATAGTAATTCTACCGTGAGAATTCCGCCCTCCTGTTTTCTTTTTAGGCATGGTGAGAGATTTCTCAGGTTTATTCTTAGTTATTTCAATTTTATCTACCCGTGTTCTTATTCTCCTTGCCGGGTTTAACGGTCTGTATCTTTTAATTGCCATGTTTTAAGGACCTTCCATTAATTTAATTCTTTCGCCCTGCTCAAGGGTTACTATTGCTTTCTTTCTTTTAGGGGTAAAACCTTCAAATTTGCCCATTCTTTTTAATTTAGGCCGGACATTTAATGTATGAACATTTTTTACCTTGACACCAAAAATCTCGATGACTGCTTTTCTTATCTTGCCTTTTGTCGCTTGCGGACTTACAAAAAAGCTATACTTATTGTAATTCATCCGTTCGCCGGTTGATTTTTCAGTTATTACCGGTCCCTTTATAACATTATATAATGATGATATTTTTGTCACTTTATTCCTCGCTCCGCTATAAAACTTTCCCATGCTGCTTTTGTAAATATTAAATTTTTATTCATTAAAACCAGATAAGCATTTATATCCGAGACTGTCTTAATTGTCAAAAATTTAATATTCCGAAAAGGCCTTACAATCTCGGCATCATAATCTTTCAAAAAAAGCAAAGTCTTGTTCTCTTTTTCCCCGTCTAGTATATCGTCAATAGCCTTCGCTGCCAAACGCGTCTTATTTTCTTCAAGTTCCAGGCTGTCTACGACTTTTATATTTTCTTCTTTTAAGCGGACAGCTATTGCCTGTACGAGAGCAAGCCTTTTTTTCTTTTTATTTATCTTCTTTTTATAATTTTCATTTCCGGTCGGCCCGAAGGTCACTCCTCCCCCTGTCCATATAGGCGACTGGCGCGCTCCTGCCCGGGCGCGGCCGGTTCCTTTCTGACGCCATGGTTTTTTGCCGCTGCCTGCTACCTCGCCTCTATCTTTGACCTTTGCGGTTCCCTGCCTTTTGTTGGACAGGTAACTGTTTATGACCTCGTGTAAAAAGGTTTTACTTATCTTAATATCTTTAACTTTTTTTGTTATTTTTGGTGTTGAAATTTTCATTATCCTGTCTGCACTTTTTTAATAAATACTACATTCTTTCCGGCGCCGGGAACCGACCCTTTAACTGCTATCAAGTTTTTTGCGGGATCCTTATCTACAATCTCTAAATTTTTGGAAATTACCGACTCTCCGCCTTTCCGCCCGGCCATCTTTAAACCCGGCCATACTCTGCTGGGATCACTTGACTGACCGATAGACCCCGGGATGCGGTGGCTTCTTGAACCGTGGCCCGCAGGCCCCCCGCTAAATCCCCATCTTTTCATAACTCCGGCAAAACCTTTCCCCTTAGACTTACCTTTAATGTCTACAATGTCGCCGTTCTTAAATATTTCTATACCTATTTTTGTTCCGGCCTTAGGGGCGCCGTCTTTTGACGAATCCCATTTTACTTCCTTTAAATATTTTACAGGCGGAATATTTTTGCTCTCTAAATACCCTCTAATTGATTTATTTAACTTATTCTCTTTAATTTCACCGAAGCCGATCTGGACTTTTCCTTCTTTTACATCACCTATATAGCAGGGCTCGCAATATATGAGAGTAACCCCTACCGAAGCCCCTTTATCATCAAAGAGCCTGGTCATCCCTAATTTTTTACCTAAAATTCCTTCAATCATTTCTAATTACGCCTTTATTTCCACATCTATACCCGCAGGAAGCTCTAACTGGCCCAGCTCATCTACGGTATGGGATGTAGGCTTTTTAATATAGATAAGCCTTTTATGTATCCTCATCTCAAACTGTTCCATTCCCCTTTTATCTACATGAGGAGATTTTAACACAGTATATTTCTTTGTCTGGGTCGGCAACAAAATAGGACCAGAGACCTGCGCCCCTGTTCTTATTATTGTATCTACTATGTTTTTAACCGATTTATCAAGCATACGATGATCGTATCCTTTAAGCTTTAGTTTAATTTTATTATTTTGTGCCATTTATATTTTTTCTTATTCAATCACTTCCGATACTACGCCGGCGCCTACCGTATGACCGCCTTCTCTTATCGCAAACCTTAATCCTTCTTCCATTGCAATTGGATCTATAAGTTCTCCCTCAAGCTCTACAATGTCTCCGGGCATTACCATCTCCCTGCCTTCGGCAAGTTTAACTATTCCCGTTACATCTGTTGTCCGGAAAAAGAACTGCGGGCGGTATCCGCTGAAAAACGG
>JAQICQ010000194.1 GCA_027858455.1 Elusimicrobiota bacterium
GTATATGTCATATAAATATCCGTTACATACAATTATAAAATTATCGCTGCCGTCGCTTGCCATATCTTCGGCGGCCGAGCGGTATTTTGTATCAGATAGCTCCTTTATAAACCGATTGCGGCTGCCTGAGTTAATGAGTCTGTGAAAGTAGCCCCGGTCAAACAATGCTGCTTCATAAACCCGTACCTTACCTACTAAAAAAAGATAGTCTGAATTTTGCTGAGGCGGAAGTTGCAATTAAAAAAACTCCTTTATAATTTTATCTTCATACTCTCCCTTTAGATGCTCTCTTATGCTCTCCCAACCGACTATAGTCTCGTACTCCTTGGCTTTAAGAATAAATCCTCCATCAATACGGTCTGTGGATTCAGCCGTTTGGATATGCCAGTCGTTATCCTTATTTAATTTGTTTAACATTTTTCCTAAATCTTGGGAGGTCAGCTTTTGTTCGAAAGCCGATTCGGATGCCGATAAAGCTATCTTTTCGTCACCTTTTAGAACTACCTGCTTAATCAGGCCGGATATAAATTTGACATAATGTTTTTTATCCAATTTCTTAAGTTCTTCAATAGCGCTGTCAATAGTATCTTCTATCAACTCCCTTTTCTTATTTAATATTTCATTTCGGGAATCCAGACGCTGATTTGTAACTAACTGACCTGCCTCAAGTGCGGCTTCCCTGGTGAAACCCGCTTTCTTCTTATCTTTATATTCTCTCTTCTTGGTTTCAAACTCCTCTTTTACAGAGGTTATCTTTTCGTCAGTTTCTTTTATTATCTTATCAATATCTTTGCGGGCAAGTTCTTTTATGCCTTCAATTATATTGTCAACTTTTTTATTCTGACTCATTTAATTTTAGAGTTTTATGCCGTTTAAAAGAAATATTGTTATTACCAACCCCAGCACCGCATAGGTTTCTACAAGAGCTCCGTAAATTACAGCTTTCATTGCATGAGTAGGTTCTTTTTCCGCAACCCCGATACCTGCCGCGCAGACTTTTCCCTGATGAATCCCGCTTATAAGACCAGTTATTGCAATCGGTAAACTTGCGCCCAGTATTTGAAGACCCTGGCTCGTAGATATTGCAAGCACTTCCCCTAAAAGTCCTATCTTTAAAATCACCAGAAACGAAGCTAAAAATCCGTAAAACCCCTGTGTCCCGGGCAAAGCCACCAGTATCAGCATAATGCCGAATTTATCCGGATCTTCAGACAATACTCCGTTTGCCGACTGTCCTGCATATCCTATACCTATCGCCGACCCGCTTCCCGCAAGAAACATCGCAGCCGCCGCTCCTAATATTGCATATATTATGCCTTCCATAAGTCCTCCTTAATATTTTACTTAAATTAACGCCTTCTCAAACAAAATCACCATTTTATATCCACTCTTTTCTTTCTCCAACTAAAAGGGCTGAAAGCTCTGCCTCCGCCTTTAAAAAATTTTGTAAAAAACTCTACATACTGCAACCTTGAGGTGTGAACGTATGCACTGAGCGAACTCATCAAAAGATTTATTATAAGATGCCCTATAATTAAAATAAACGGAGCGGCAATATAACCTATCCAGCCGAAAGAATCAACGCCGAATTTTGTTATTTCATTTATTGCCATTGCCAGGATACCGGTTCCCATACCCAGCGCAAAAAGCCTTGAATAAGATATCATATCTTTTAAATAATCCGTCCCCCCGTAAAGATTGTATAGGCCGGAAAAAAATTTACCGGCCATACTCTTACTCTTGAAGCCCGACAAAAACACCACCGCCGCCAGCCCCCCGTAAGCCAGATATTTCCCCAGATACTGAAATACCCCGCCGACAAAATAAAGCGGTACGGCTAAAAGAATTATTATCCACGGCATATCCTCATAGATTGAACTTTTTATATCGCCGGATACAAATTTTTGGCCAGCCGATAAAAACAGGCCGAAAAGCACTTGAATATATCCTAAACGCACAGAAAAATACAAAAAAAACTCCGGCCTTTTAAGCGGGTCATATATTTTTAATTTTTCAAAAACAGTTACCCCGGTCAGCGCATTTCCAAACCAACTGCCGGTAAGAGCCCCGGCAACAACTGAAGCCACCCCGCCCCACCTCATCATCTTTATGAATTTACGGGTACTC
>JAQICQ010000016.1 GCA_027858455.1 Elusimicrobiota bacterium
ATCAATATCCAAAAGAATAAGATCGGGTCTTTCAGAAATTACTTTTTCCAACCCATAGGATCCGTTTTTAGCTGTAATGACATCAAAGCCATTGCTGGTAAGCAATATTCTCAAAAGCATTATAATATCCTGATCGTCATCAACTACCAGAATCCGTTTTTTTGTTTCGTTAATAATTCCTATCCTTTTGGCAACTTCTTCTATGCCTAACTTATAATAGCTTATATTTTTAAACTTTAAAAGCCCTGACAGATTGTTTTTACGTTACTCTTTAACCTTCTTGTTTTCTGTTGTCAGCAGACGCCGGGCCGAATAACTTATACCTATTGCCCCCAACGGCGCAGTGATAACTATTGACAATACCGCTATGGCAAGAATTAATTCCCCCTCCGGAATTCCCAAAGTCAGTGGTATGGCGCCTACCGCCGCCTGGACCGTTGCTTTGGGCAAATAAGAAATTACGCAAAACAATCTTTCCCTGTAGTTTAAATTCGTGCCTGCGGTTGAAAAAATCACGCCCGCGCTGCGGCCGGCAAGACCGGCTGCGATAATGATAATCCCTGCAAAGAGCGCTCCGAATATTACCCCAATATTTACCTGGGCTCCTACCAAGACAAAGAGAAAAATCTCGGCAAAAATCCATATTTTACTGAATTTGGACGCGAGCCTTTTTGCTGTTTTAGGAATTTTTTCCAGGATAATAAATCCAACAGTCATAATGCCCAGAAGTCCTGCAACCTGAATTTTGCTTTTTAATATATCTTCAACAGCAAGTAAAAGAATAGCCCCTCCGAGAACATATAAAACTTTTTTTGTATCCCTCATATTATATCTGATAAAAAACCTAACCATAAGATAACCGGCTAACAGTCCGAGAGTTATACCAAATATTATAGACATAAAACCGTTAAATATCTGAAAAGGTATGTTAAAAGAATCAGCGCTGTAAATCCCGAGAAAAGAAGTCAGTACCGTAACGGCAAATACCGCGTCTATTGACGAGCCGGCTAATATGGATGTGGGTATCGCTTTGTCGGTACCTATACCTTTTCGGGAAAATTCAAGCATCCGGGGCACCACAACAGCCGGAGAGACCGCAGCGACAATAAATCCTAAAATCCCTCCCTCAACAAATGAAAACCCTAAAAGCGCAGTTGCCGCAAAAGCAATTGTAAATCCTTCTATAAGGCAGGGAATAAAACTAAGCTTAACGACAGTGCTGCCGGCCATATTAAGTTTATCCCGGCGCAAATCAAGCCCTGCGCGAAGCAGTATTATTACCAGCGCAATTCGCCGAAAATCCGCAGATACTCTTAATATATCCGGGCTGAGCCAATTCAATCCATCAGGCCCTAATAAAATTCCCAGCAAGATCATTCCCAGTATACCCGGCATCTTCATTTTAACAAATAAATAATTTACTAAAAGCCCGCAGACTATTATGATGCCAATAGCTGTAGCCACTAATTTATTCTCCTTTGCTTACCATAAAAAAACTGTGACGATTATTATATACCCTTTTTTTGACGCAAAATGTTTGATATCCACAAATGATTTGGTTTTGTATCTTTATTAAGAGTTGTCGGATTTATGTTTCTTAATCCTTATCCCGTCATCCTCTATTGATATAATTCTTTTTTTATAAAGTAACCCTACGGCCTTTTTATATGTTTTTTTGCTGGTCCCAAATATTTTGGATATAACTTCCGGCGCGCTTTTGTCGGTCACGGGAATAAAACCCCCGTTTTTTTCTATCTTTTTCAGGACATCACCTGCAGCGCCTTCAACTTTTCCATAGCCTGCTTTCTGCAGAAAGAGATCTATCTTGCCGTCTTCTCTTATGTTTTTTATATACCCCGTAATTTTCTGGCCTATATTAAGAGTAGTAAAAACATCATCATTGTAAATCAAACCCGCATGGGAATTATTTATTATAGCCAAATAACCCAGTTCGCTTTTACTGTAAATCATGAGCTCTGCCTCGTCTCCCTTTTTATAACAATCCGGTTTATTATCAAGAAATTGTTCAAGCCGGGCCGAAGCCGCTATCCTCTCAGTTTGTTTATCAAGGTATATTCTCACAATATAAAACTTCCCTTTCTGCATTTTATTTTCCTTTTGCTCTTTAAAAGGAACAAAAAGGTCTTTAAGAAGACCCCAGTACAGAAAAGCGCCTATATCTGTAACATCCACCACCTTTAGGAAAGCAAATTCGCCTACTGTCGCGTAGGGTTTGTCAGTCGTGGCAATTATCCTGTCTTCGGAATCCCTGTAAATAAAAACTTCTACAGTATCTCCGGCGGAACAGTCCGTAGGCACATAACGGGAGGGCAAAAGTATTTCTCCGAATCTGTCTCCGTCAAGATAAACCCCGAAATCAACTTCTTTTACAACTTTAAGACTACTATACTTACCTATCTGAATCATTTTTAATATTTTTCTCCTCTAATTTATTACCTGTAAATAATATTTCTTTAAATATACTGTTCTCCTGTTTCTTATGACTCCCTTGTAAATCTCATTAATTTTCTTCTGATATCATCTAATTTATTTTATTATACTAACTTTTTACTTAATTAAAAATACGCTTTAAAACTGTATGCACTGATTTTTATATTTTAACAGTGTGTACAAATTGTGCAATACCCGGATTTCACTTGACGGTTATTTTTAATTTATATAGAATTACCCTAAATGCCGGGATGGCGGAATTGGCAGACGCAGCGGATTCAAAATCCGCCGGGCTTTGGCTCATGGGGGTTCAACTCCCCCTCCCGGCACCATATAATAAGGGAGTTGAAGGGATATGAATGCTCCTAAATGGAGATGAGGTCGGAGACCGTAAGTGAATATCCCCGGCTCTGCAGCCGACGGGTATTCTTGACGGAGGCAAAGAGAACTCCCCCTCCCGGCACCATATAATAAGGGAGTTGAAGGGATATGAAT
>JAQICQ010000214.1 GCA_027858455.1 Elusimicrobiota bacterium
GGATAATTATAAGCTAACAAAGAAAGAATCAAAAGCCATGGTCAAGCTTCCGAAAAAATGAATAAAGACCCGCTAAAAATAAGATAAAATTAATAGGTAAAGAGTTGCCTTATCGGAAAATTTCTTGACAAAAAAAATCTTTTGTGTTAATATTTTTCAATAATTTGGTTTAGGAGAATAAACAATGGCATTATTATCATTTGCAGGAAAAAAAGAAGTATTGGGAGTTGATATAGGTTCCAGTATGATTAAAGTGCTGGAGCTTAAAGAATCTGATGGTCAGCTCACAGTATTAAAATATGCTCAGAAAGATATAGGTTCTCTGGGAATAGACGAAAAGTCGCCGGAGGAACAGAAAGCTGTTTATGTTAAATCCTTAAAAGATATGATCAGTTCTAATGATTTTAGTACAAAAAATGCGGCAATATCCATTGCAGGTAGCTCGGTTATAGTAAGGTTCGTTAAATTTCCTAAAATGGATGAGGCAGACCTTGAAAAGACTTTACAGTTTGAAGCCGAGCCGCATATTCCTTTTGATATTCAGGAAGTTGATATGGATACGCAGATTATCGGAGATGTCGAAGAGGAAGGCCAGGCAAAGATGGAGACTGTTCTTGTGGCCAGCAAGAAAGACACAATTCGAGAAAAAATTGAAATAATAGAGAAAGCAGGCCTTACTCCTTCTATAATAGATGTTGATGCATTTGCTCTTGAAAATATATACGAAATTAAAAATGCTGATACATTGGCCAAAATGGTAATGCTTGTTAATATAGGAGCGTCCACCACTACAATAAGTATTGTTGATAACGGTATTTCAAAAGTAGTCCGTGATCTTTACACAGCAGGAAACAGCCTGACCCGCGCTATTCAAAATAATATGCAGGTATCTACGGAGAAAGCCGAAGAAATTAAAAAGGAATATGGGCTCTCGGGAGGCGGGGAGGAAGAGTCCCTTGACTCTATAGGGGAATCGGACGACATAGCGTCTCAGATTTATAATCATATATATCCTGTAGTCAGAGAGCTTAATTCCGAAATTCAAAGGTCTATAGATTATTTCAGCGGACAGTTGACTAATAAAGAGATAAACATTGGAAAAATAATTCTTACCGGAGGGTCGGCTTTATTAAAAGGACTTCCCGAGCTTATAGGCAATGAACTGAGAATGCCTGTTGAAGTTTTTAAGCCTTTGGAGGGGGCCGATATTTCCGCGCTTAAGGGTACAGATACCGATATGTCTTCGCCCGCCCTGGCGGTTGTAGCCGGGCTAGCGCTCAGAAAAGTAGGCGATCACAAATAATAAATTATTATGATTAGAATAAATTTACTTCCTAAAGAAATAGCACAAAAAGCCGCCGCAAAAAAAAGAGGCATTTTAATCGCGTGGATAGTTCTTCTCGTTGTTGCCATATTTATAGGTATATATTTGCTCAGAGTGGCAAAGCTGACCGCTGTAAACGGAGATATAAAAGAAGTACAGTCCGAACTTAACAAGCTTGAGTCAACGGTAAAAAAAGTAAATGATATTCAGAAGAGAAAAGACAGGTTAAACAGGAAGATAACAGTTATTAAAAACCTTATGAAATCCCGGCTGCTTTATCCTATCTTTTTTGAGGAGATGGCGATGGTTATGCCCTCAAGTGTCTGGTTGACATCATTAAATACTTCTACCGGCGAGGGGAAACTGACATTGAGTATGGGAGTTAATGCAGCGGACAATTACGCCGTAGCGGATTTCATAAATGCTTTAGAAATATCGGATAATTTCACCGATATAAAATTTTCAGGAATAAGCACATCGTCTTCGGGCGGCGAAGACGGTAAAAAAATAAAGGTATTTAATATTAACTGTACTTATATTGAAAAGAAGGATAATTAAAGATGGCCATAGAGACAGGTAACATAACCCAGCAGCAAAAGATTGTTCTTGGCGTACTTGCGGTAGTTGGACTTATATTTTTTTACAGTAAAGTCTATGCGCCGATGGGAGGGAAGATAAAAGACGCCAAAAAAATACTGCAGGAAAAACAGGCGGAACTCGGAGATATGAAGATTAAAGCCCAACAGCTTGATGTTTTGGAAAAGGAGTTCAAGCTTCTTGAAGAACAGCTTAAGGTTACCGAGAAAAAATTACCTAAGACAAAAGAGCTTCCGGAGTTGATACGGACCATAACAAAGACAGTTGAAAAATATAATATGGAAGTTGACACTCTCCGGCCGGGAGGGGGTTCAGGCGGGCAGTACTATATGACTTACCCTTACAGTCTCAGTCTGGCAACGGATTATCATACTTTCGGCAGGTTCTTTTCCGAAATTGCGCAGCTTGACAGAATTTTTAATATAAAAAATTTAAATATTACTACAGGCGGAAGTTCGGAAGACGGAGAAAGAAGTTTAAGAGCAAGTTTTTCTATAGTAGCATATACATTTAAACAATGAAAAAAATAATTATATATTCAGCGGCAGTTATTGTTTTTGCGTCCGGCCTGACCGGCTGTGGCGGTGAAGATAAAGCTAAGACCGTGAAAAGGACAAAAAAGTCTAAAGAAGTTAAAATTGAAAAACCCGAAGAAATTACAGTGCCGGAATTTACCTATACCGCTGACAAATACCGTTCACCTTTCTCGCAGTCTATGGTGAGAAGATCCCGTCCGGCTGCAACGGTATCTAAAGATTCGGGGGATGCGCAAAAATTCAGTCCCGAGAGTTTGACGGTTACCGGCGTGTTTTCTGACAATCAAGGCAAATATGCGCTTTTGTCGGGCGCGGGCGCTTATTTTGTGGTAAAAAACGGACGAATTTATAACGATGACGATGAAGAGGAGCCCGGAGTAGCGGCGATAATAAAAGAAGACAAAATAATTCTTATAACAGACGAAGATACCATGTACGAACTTACCATACCGGAATAAATGAGGAGTATTATAGAATGAAGAAAATAATAGCGGTTTTATTAACAGGCATACTTTTTACTGCCGGTTATACATACGGGCAGGACGAAGAAAAGAGCCATCCCTGGGAAGAATTAATTAAAATACAGGTAGCCGGCCGTACCCAAACCGGAGTCCG
This sequence comes from Elusimicrobiota bacterium, assembly GCA_027858455.1. Lineage (GTDB taxonomy): Bacteria > CG03 > SLGR01 > SLGR01 > JAGXOG01 > JAGXOG01. The sequence continues at coordinate 3,073 of JAQICQ010000214.1, forward strand.
GGTTGAAATGGAAACGACCGGCAAAGTAAAATTTCATGTATTCAGGGTTTCAAATCCTCCGAGGCTGGTAGTTGAGATGGCGGATACAGTTCATAACTGGAGAAAAAAAGATTTAAACATCAACGGCAATATTATAAAAAAAGTTCGTTCCGGCCAGTATAAGAATGAACCCATTAAGATGGTCAGAGTGGTTCTTGACATGGCAGTCGAGGAGTATCAATACGAACAGGTATCAACCGATAATCAAGTTACCATCTCGGTATCTTTAACTAAAGAAGGTGTTAAAAAGGTGGAAGCTCAAAAAGAAACCGCAAAGGCCAAGCAGAAAGCTTTGAAAAAAGAAGGCGGGCTTAATCTTAAGCCTAATGTTTCCACAGAAGAACATAAAAGTAAAATTCAGGAAGTTCTTAGTCAAAAACAGGAGCGTGACGAAAAGAAAAAAGAACGGGTAACAAAGATAGAAAAGATAAATAAAAAAGTAGATGTTGTAGATAAAACAAGCAAAAAAGACGGAACCGGAAGCGGGATTGACGGATATCTTCCCACCGAAGCTGTGGATTTTAACTTTAAAAATGCGGACATAAGGGAAGTATTGAGGGCTTTTGAAATTAAACTCGACAAAAATATCTTGCCGTCCGACAGTGTGCAGGGGCAGGTCACTCTCAGACTGAAGAACGTTCCGTTTAACGAAGCGTTTAATATGCTGATGGACAGAATGGATTTAGTGGCTGTCCGCACAAGCGAAAATATAGTTGAAGTTATGACAAGAGCGGATATGCCTACCCAGCGCAGAACTTTTAATTTAACAAACCGGAACGCTTCCGAGGTTCAGTCTACGGTCTCCGGCCTGCTTACTTCAGAAGAATCTTCTGAGACTACTATTGTAATTGATGATGCTTCAAATGCGATTATGGTTGCCGCCACACCGGAAGTATTAAATAAAATTGCTCTTATTATAAACCAGATAGATGTAAAATCGCCCCAGATAAAGATAAAATGCCGCCTTATAGAGGTAAGCGCGGGCAAAGATTTTTCAGCCGGGGTTACCTGGGCGACATCAATACCTTTTACCGGAAGCGATATACAGCAAATACGCGCAGCAAAAGATTTAGGGAACTACAGTTTGGATGCTGCCGGCGATATTGATACAGATGATACTGTTACCGGATTCGGTCAGGGGGCGGTCATGGATATCTCGGCGGTGCTTGATAATACCCAGCTTTACGGAGTGTTGAATTTTCTGGCTACGAAATCCGAGGCAAAGACTTTGTCAGAGCCTACAATTCTTACAGAAAACAATAAATCAGCTTCTATACACGTAGGACAGAATCTCCCGGTGAGAACTTCCGAAGTAACCGAGTCCGGAACTACTCAATCTATTCAGTTTATTTCCGAAGGTGTTGATTTATCGGTTACCCCGGTAGTTTCTGCGGGCAGTAAACAGATATCCCTGGATGTTGATATAAGCGTGTCCGAACTTGTCGGGTTTAGAGCAGACAACCCAATAACCGCGGAAAGGTCGGCTCAGACAGAAGTTACAATTGAAAGCGGAAAGACGGTTATTATCGGAGGCCTTATCCGGGAAAAAAAGACAGAGACAGAATCCGGCGTTCCTCTTTTAAAAGATATACCGCTTCTCGGCTATTTGTTTAAAAATAAAGGCACCCTTACAGACCGAACAGAACTTCTTATATTCTTATCGCCTGAAATACTCACCGATTAAAACCTTTGTATGCAGTCTGATATAAGCATTCAAAAAGGCAAAGGTTTTCTAAAGGATAAAGATTATAAGTCTGCTATAAGAGAGTTTAAAAAAGCTATACGAGTTGAGAAAACCAGCCCCGGAGCACATTTTTATCTGTCGCGCGCCTATCTTAAATACGGATTAAAAGAGAAAGAACCTACTTTTTACCGGCTGGCGGACGATGCGGTGCGGTATGCAATAAGGATAGATCCCTACGAACTGAAATACCACGATTCTCTCATAGAAATTTCAGCGAAACTCGGTAAACTGGACGAGTTAAGCACCGAATATAATAAAAAAATGGAAAAAGCCAAAAATAATGATTTTTATAAAGAGCTGCTCAGAAAAATTTCAACGATAAGCATTCTTTCCATTCCAGAAGCGCAGGAGACAAAAAAAGGAAATAAAAAAGGAAAGGTATTTCTTAATTATATCGTTATGCCTGTAATTGTTTCGGCGCTGGTTTCTGTATTTCTCATACCTAAATTAAATATGCTGAGGTTCCCTGCTGTGATTATCCTTGCGGGGTTTATATTATTTAAGATTTTCTCGCGGCCTAAGAGCAAGGCCGGCAAGGACCAGTGGTGAAAAGTGGGATATCCGGCCTGGACCAGACTTTTTAAAGATAAAAGCAATATACTGCTCATCCATCACTGGGATACAGACGGCATATCTTCAGCTGCGATTTTTACCGATTATATAAATAATATCAATGGCAGCAAATTAAGAATAGACTATGTCGTCCCTTCTGCCGGGACTTACCGGCTGCTGCCCGGGGATAATCTAAATATACCTCGGAAAAATTATGATTTTATCGCAATTCTTGATTAGTCTGTCTCTAAAGAAGATATAGTAAACTTAAAAAATATTTATAAGGTTCCTGTAGTAGTATATGACCATCATCTCAGAGAGCCGGTAGTTGAGGAAGAGATTTTTTATTATAATCCCGTTGCCGGCGGTGAGCCGGGAAAAAAGTGGCCCGCCACAACATGGGTCTTAAAAAAATATTTAGATTTAAAAGTTAATGACCTTATTGTTATGGGT
>JAQICQ010000226.1 GCA_027858455.1 Elusimicrobiota bacterium
ATAAATACAAGTTTGTTGTTTTTTATAGATTGTTATTGAATATTTGATAGAATATTGTAAAATATAAAAAAATGTTAAAAATAAAAGATAAAATAAAATTTTTAAGAGATGCCCTCAAGAGACACCCTCTTGTCTTTTTGATGATATCTGCGGCCCTGGTAAGGCTCGCTGCGGTAATATATTCAAAAGGATATCTGGCTCATGACGATCATTTCTGTGTAATTGAAGATGCCTCCGAACTTATACGGACAGGCTCATTGAGATTTTTAGGAGAAAGCCCCCACCGTTCATTTTTTTATCCCGGATTGCATTATGTAATCTTTAAACTTTTTAATGCTTTTGATATATACAGCCCCGGAATAATGATGTTTTTTGTAAGGTTGCTGCATGTATCATTTTCTCTGTTAACTGTTTTTTTTGGATATAAACTTACACGGCAAATAGCAGGAAAAGATGCTGCGTTTTCAGCCGGGCTGTTGTTGTCTTTTTATTTTATTATGCCGTTTCTTGCGGTAAGACAGTTAATCGAGCATGTCACTTCGGTGTTTCTCGTTACGGGAATATATTACGGGCATTTATTTACAGTCAAAAAAAAGAACGGGTATATTTTTATAAGCGGACTTTTACTTGCAATTGCATCGGTAATAAGGTTTCAGTCCGCAATATTTTTTCTTGTTGTTTTAATATATATATTTTTCAGGGAAAAAAAGAAAGCAGCAGTTCTGTTTTTTGTGTCCGGTATTTTAATAATGTTAATGCAGGGGTTTCTGGATTTAGCGTTATTTGGAAATTTTTTGGTTACGCCTATAAATTATATTAAATTTAATCTTGAAAATGCTACCTCTTATGTGACAGGGCCGTGGTATAATTATGTTCTTCTTATTGCGGCTGCGTTTGTCCCTCCTTTTTCTTTTTATATGATATGGGGGGTTATTAAAAGTTTTAAACTTTCCCGCATAATTTTTTATCCGACGGTTGCTTTTTTTATTATGCACTCGCTCTTTCCCGGCAAACAGGAAAGGTTTATATTCCCCATAATCCCGCTGATTATAATAATGGGGATATCCGGGCTTTGGTGCTGGAAAAACAGTCCGGGAAATAATTTTTTAAAGGGAAAAACATTTAAATGGAGCTGGAGAATTTTTTGGGTAATAAATATGTTGGTTCTTATTCCTGCGACATTGAATTATTCTCAAAAAGCAAGGATAGCGCCGTTATTATATCTTAATAAAAAGGAAGAGGTTTCAACGATTATTATAGATAAGACCGAAGTAAGTCCGATGATACCTTATTTTTACCTTACAAAGGCACCTAAAATATTTTCGGTTAAAAAAGAAGAAAATTTTACCGGCGCAATTGATTATATAACAAGTAATCATAAGAAAAACGACAGGCATTTTGTGGTTATGTTTACAAACGATAAATTAGAAAAACATTTAAATATGCTTAAAGAACAGATGCCGGAAGCAACTTTTAAAAAAGAAAAGCTGATTTCTCCGTCCCTTATTGATTACATATTGCATAAGATGAATCCTCGATTTAACCGCGCAAAGGTCTCTTGGATTTACAGGGTGGAGATAGACTGAAAAACTTATTTATATATCCCGGAATTACATTAAAAACAATTTGCAAAGATAGAGTGATTTTATTAAAATAAGTTAGATTAAAGGATATTAATATACCCTCGTAGCTCAATTGGATAGAGCAACGGCTTTCTAAGCCGTAGGTTGGGCGTTCGAGTCGCCCCGAGGGTGCCAATTTTTCACGCATGCTTAAGCATGAAAAATGAGTGAAACGAATGTCAGCGAAAAATCGGCAAATCACTTTAGAACGCTCCTAAATGGAAAAAAGAGAGTAAAGCAACGTCAGTGAAAAAGTAGCAAAGAAAACAATTTTAATGCTCCAAAAGGGAGAAGGTAAAATATATTAATGATATTGCTGGGATATTTTAAAGTGGGCCGCTAGCTCAACCCGGCAGAGCAACTGACTCTTATTCAGTAGGTTCGGGGTTCGATTCCCCGGCGGCTCACCAAAATGTCGCGGTGGCGGAATTGGCAGACGCGCCAGGTTTAGGACCTGGTTCCTTTGGAGTGCGAGTTCAAGTCTCGCCCGCGACACCAAAATAAAAATAGAATATAAATTAGGAAGGTAAAAAATATGAAAGAGTTAAATGTAGATTATAAAATAAAGAACAAGCCAAAAAGCGTAGTGCAGTTTGATGTAGTTGTTCCCTGGAAAGAGATAGAAGGTAAACTGGATAGTATATTTAAAGATATCCGGAAAGAGGTAAGGCTGGACGGGTTCAGAAAAGGCAAAGCCCCGATGGATATAATAGAAGAAAAATATACCCGGGAGGCCCGGGCAGAACTTGTCAGGATAAATGTTCCGGAGATACTTACGGATATTTTTGAAAAAGAAGAAATTAACCCGGTAACAACTCCGCAAATTGAAAGTTATGATTTTAAAGACGGGAAACAACTTTCTTTAAGTGTAAAAACCGAGGTAGCGCCTGAATTCAAACTTAAAAAATACACCAAGCTTAAAGTCTATAAGACGGAGAGTAATTTTACCGATAAAGATATAAAAGAGACTATAGAGAGTTTAAGAAACAAGAATGCTTCGCTTGAGGTAAAAGACGGCATTGCTAAAGATGGTGATTTTGCATTAACCCGCATGCAGGTATTTATGGACAGCAGCGAAGTTAAACTTGGTTTTCCGAGGGAACGCCTGATAGAAATCGGTGAAGACGGTTTTCTGCCCGGGATGGGCGATAAAATAAAAGGCATGAAAAAAGGGGATACCAAAGAATTCAGTTATAAGTTTCCCGACGATTACTATAAAGACGAACTCAAGGGAAAAGATGCCGATTTTAAGATAGAAGTAAAGGAAGTTAAAGTTAAAAGTCTCCCTAAAGTTGAAGATATTGCCAAGAGTATGGGGATAGAAAGCGTTGATAAACTTAAGGAGGATATCCGGAAAAACATTGAGAGTCAGCATAAAAACAGGCAAACCGAGGAGGTTGAAAATCAGATAATAGATGAACTTATAGAGCGTCATGAGTTTGAAGTGCCCGAAGGTCTTGTAGACGAAAAATTTAAAGCCAAGAAAAAGCAGATGGATACTTATATAAAGAATCAGGGTGGAGATCCGTCAATGGTGGAAAACGATAAATTGAGCGACCAGGCAAGAAAAGACGTAAAAGCCGGCATGATACTCTCAAAGATAGCTGATGAAGAAGATATTAAGGTCACCGATAAAGACCGCAAAAAGGAAGAAGACTCTCTTGCCAAGATGTATAATATTAAAGATCGCGAAAAGATTAAAAAGTATGTTAACGATAATAAAATTTTAACGGATAAAATTTTTAATTTTTTAAAAGACGGAGCAAAGATTAAAACAAAAAAGGCAGAGAAAAAATAGGAGGCAGTAATGAATAAAAAAGAAACACAAGAAGAAGCTATGCAGTTAGTACCTATGGTAGTTGAAAAATCACACAGGGGCGAGAGGGCGTATGATATATTTTCAAGGTTGTTAAAAGACAGGATAATCTTTGTGGGCACCCCAATGGATGATACGATATCCAATCTTATTATAGCTCAGCTGCTATTTTTGGAAGCAGACAATCCCGATAAAGAAATATCTCTTTATGTTAATTCTCCCGGCGGAGTAGTAACTTCCGGGCTTGCGGTCTATGACACAATTCAATATATTAATCCTAAAGTTTCCACTATATGTATGGGGCAGGCAGCTTCTATGGCGGCTCTGCTTTTAGCTTGCGGGACAAAGGGAAAAAGATTTGCCCTTCCCAACTCACGGGTTATGATTCATCAGCCGCTCGGAGGCGTTCAGGGTCAGGCTACCGACATAGGTATTCAGGCAAAAGAAATTATGAGAATGAAAAAAAGGCTTAATGAGATACTTGCCGAACATACCGGGCAGTCAATTAAAAAAATTGAAGACGATACCGAACGCGATTTTTTCATGACAGCGGCCGAAGCCAAAAAGTACGGCATAGTAGATGAAGTTATATCCAACAGGAGTGAGATTTAAGCAGATTTATGACAGATAATAAAGACAAAAAGAAAGTTGATGAATTTTGCGCATTTTGTGGTAAATCTGCCGATGAAGCTTTTAAACTGGTCGGCGGACGGGGGACATATATCTGTGCGGAATGTATAGAAAAATCTCATGGTATTCTTAATGAAATAATTGACAAAAAACAAAAAGAAAGGCCTAAAAAAGTTATTCCCCGGCCAAGTGTAATTAAAAAAAGGCTGGATGAATATATTGTCGGGAAGGAAGAAGCTAAAAAGCTTATGTCGTTTGCTGTCTAT
>JAQICQ010000234.1 GCA_027858455.1 Elusimicrobiota bacterium
GAAAATCAACATAAGATAAGACCCTGTTATTGAAGCCAATTCATTAGCATCATCCATGTTTTTACCCTTATGCTCAATAAAAACCGGTATAAAAACAGCGGCGAAAACCGTTATCAGCATACTGTTTATCATATTTGGTATTGTGACAGCCGCATAAAAAGCATCCATCACTTTTGTTATTCCGAAATAATTGGCAACAAGTATCTCTTTGCCTAAACTTAACACATGTCCCAGGACGCTGGCAATTATTAAAATCGCCGAAGCTTTGGCTATTTTCTGATTTGTTGTGAGTTCAGCTTTCATAAATCTCACTAAGCTTTTTCTGAAATTCTTCGGAGTTCATAAAATACCCGAGGGCCACATCCCAGTTTCTAACATCTATCCCCCATCTTCCCTTTTATTTTATCTTTTACAAGAAGCGAAAAAGTCGATCGCGCAGCAGAAGTAACCGTCAAAAAACTTTTGATTATCTTAGCAAGTTTTTCAGGATTGACAAAAGAAAAAAGAAAACCGTCTTTGCCGTTTTCTATAACCTCTCTATTGGATGGACTATCGCTCTCTATTGCCGTCAGGCCGCAGGACATAGCTTCAAGAAGCGAATTTGAAAGGCCCTCCGCCAGGCTCGGAATAACGAAATAATCCGCGGATCTATAAAAACGGAGAATGTCATTTCTTTTTCCGGCGAAAAGAAATACTTTTTTACCACCCCGGCCCATTTCTTTTTTCATATCTTTTTTAATACGCATCTTCTGAAATATATTTTTGATTAGGACTACTCGGCTTATCCGGTATCGTTCTTTTTAAATTATCTGACTCCAACAACGGATTGATTATTTCATCCATACAATGTCCTCTATCTTTTAAGTTCAAAAATTTCATAATTTGTTTCAATGTCCGTTCTGCCCGGCAATATTCCAGTACTTTTGTTTTTCTGTCTTCTGATCCTGTTTCAGCTTGTCGGGTAACTTGTTGGGTGTCTTGTCGGGTAGCTTGTTGGGTGTCTTGTCGGTCAGCATGTCGGTTTAACGGAATTATTGTTTTAAATATATCCTCTTCTAATAGCCGGGGTTTATCCCCTGAATAGAATTTACAATACCTAAAAAGTTTTCTAACTCCTGACCCTAATTCATCAGCACGACCGATTTCCTTAAAAACTTTAGCTATTATAGGGTTTTTTGGAAAAGGAGAAAAATTTTCAGGATCTATTAAACCATGACAGTGAGGTTTATTACTGTTTTCGGCATAAACACGGTTTTTTTCAATAATAATCTTTGCGGGAAACGGATTACTGTATTCCCTGTGAATAAGAATATTTCCGGCAACTTCTCTAAAAATATGGTCCCTTATGTTTATCCGCTGTTCATTTTCAAGATAAAATTTATCCGGTAAATGTTTCTGAACGAAAGACATAATCCGGTCATAACTCTCAATCAAATTTGTTCTTATATCATCTCTGTCGTCATATCTGTCCCGGTTCTTAATTCTTACAATAGCATCAGTACGGTGGTGGGGTAATACCGACATTATTACTTCATCTTTTCCGAAAAGAAGAATTGAAGCAAGTGTAAAGCCTTTTTTTCCATTACGATAGTCTTTTAAGTAAAGCTGCGCGCTTTTCAATAATTCAACGTCATCCAGTTCCGCCCATGGATGATCTGGTTTCTGTATTTTGGCCAGTTTGCGGGCTCTTTCTATTAAATCTGTTCTGAAATCTTTGATAGTTACATAAGGATATATCTTATTTTCTGAATAAGATGTCTGCTTTCTGACATATAAAGCAGTTGCAAGACTTGAATTTTCGGTAATATCAAAATCACTGTCTTCATTTCGGTCAAATATCTTTCCTATGCATCTCTGAACCTGAGAACTTTCGGGAATATATCCATAAAGAACCACTTTGTCTTCTATTGTAAATTCTTCCAAAGTTAGATAACAAGTTGGGTTAATTATTTGAATATTATTCATAGCCGCAACAAAATCCTTCTTTATTTGATTTACCCTTTCTGTATCAACACCAACGACTTCACCATTGTCTTTTACTCCCAATAATAATTCTCCACCGAACCTATTTAAAAATGCGCATATAGTTTCAAAAACATTATTACTAAGTTTATATTTGCACTTTTTAAACTCAATATTCAATCCTTCACCCTGCTGTATAATTGAATTAATTTTTGCCTGTTGCATTTTATAACTTCTTGTCCGGATATTTCTTTTTAATAAGTTTTATACGATAAATTATTATCATTCTGTTAATCTTTAGAAAATAATTCCAATAAATCATTAACTTGCTCATACATCTTTCGGGTTTTCTGAAGACGTTTTTTGTAAAATTGTTCTCTTTGAGCGCTATATCTGTTTTTTCCTTCTAAACTGTTATTCACCATATCTATACTGCTTTTTGTTTCATTTAGCCTGCGGTGTAATCCCTCTATTACCCTTTGTTTAATTATATCTAACGTATTAGGGTCAGCTTCATAATAATCTTTACGGGAATTATCCACCCATACCTTCTTAACCGCACCCCAGGATTCCAATATCCTTATATTTGTTGACGCCGACCCCTTGCTTATAGCAAGTTTTTTAACCATCTCGTTTAAGGATACCGGCTCGGGCGACATATATAAAAGCCCGTAAAGCTGACCCACAGTTGAATTTAAACTGAACCGGGAAGCCAGCATACCCATATTATTAGCAAACTTTATTTGGAAATTGTTTTTTTCTTTATTCATAGCGTTTAGTTCGTTCTAAACGATATAATAATACACAAAAAAGATTTTGTCAAGGACTGCTCCTTTTTTCTTTGGTTAGTATAGCTTTATTCTTTTTCGGGAAGCGTTCCGGACGGGTACCATATTATACCGGCGCCGGCAGTAGTATTAGTCAACTCGTCTATGACAATAAACGAGCCGGTAGCGTGATTTCTGGTATATGGGTCAAACATTATGGGTTTCTGAGTCTTTATTATAACTCTGCCTATATCGTTTAAACCCAGCTCTTTTGAATCTTCTCTGTGGAGAGTGTTTATGTCTATCTTGTATCGTAATTCTTTTAATATAGCCTGAACTATATTGCTGGTGTGTTTTATGAGGTACCGGCCGCCTTCAACCATCGGTTCTTCGGTCATCCAGCAAATCTCTGCTTCAAATTCACTGTTCATCTCCGGAACATTTCTTTGACGGACGAGCATATCGCCCTTGCTTATATCTATCTCGTCTTCAAGGGTAAGAACAACCGACTGCGGAGTGAAAGCATCCTCGAGCCGGCCGTCATAAGTTTCTATTGTCTTTACATGACTTTTTTTGCCGGAAGGCAGTACTGCGACATCATCTCCAACTGATATTACCCCCGATTCAACTCTGCCTGCATAACCCCTGAAATCAAGATCAGGCCTTATCACCGTCTGGACGGGAAACCTGAAATCTATAAGATTTCTGTCTGAGGTTATATTAACATTTTCAAGATATTTTAAAAAAGTTCTGCCATCAAACCAATCCATATTTTCGCCTTTTTCAACTACCATATCTCCTTTTAGAGCGGACAGAGGCATAACCTGGATATCATGTACCTCAAGACGCGATGCGAACTGAAGATAATCCTCTTTTATTTGTTCAAAAGCTTCCTGCGAGTAATCAACCAGGTCCATCTTATTTATTACAACAAGAATATGGGGAATGTCTAAAAGAGTGGTAATAAAAGAATGCCTCTTTGTCTGCTCCAAAACGCCGTGACGGGCGTCAATTAAAATCACGGCTAAATCCGCGGTAGAAGCAGCGGTAACCATATTGCGGGTATATTGCACATGCCCGGGAGAATCAGCTATGATAAATTTTCTGTTTACGGTTGAAAAATACCGGTAGGCGACATCTATTGTAATTCCCTGCTCCCTCTCGGATTTAAGTCCGTCTACAAGAAGAGAAAGATCAATTTCATTGTCACCTTTATTTTTTGCTATCTCCTCGATTGATGCTATCTGGTCTTTATAAATACCTTTTGCCTCATATAACATTCTGCCTATAAGCGTTGACTTTCCGTCATCAATACTTCCGGCGGTTACGAGCCTGAGTAAATCTTTTTTATCTCCCATAATTAGAAATATCCTTCTTTTTTCTTGTCTTCCATAGAACCTTCGGTTTCATAATCAATTGCCCTGTTTTCGCGCTCGGAACGGACAGAGGCCATAACTTCCCCTATTATATCATCTATGGTTGCTGCATCCGACTCTATTGCGCCCGAACATGGAGAACATCCCAGGGTACGGAATCTTACGCTGGCCTCCTCAATCTTTTCCCCATCACGGGGCTCGTTAAATTCGTCGGCAAGAAGTATCAATCCGTCGCGTCTTATGATCTTTCTTTTTTTAGCGAAATAGAGGGGCACTATATCCATATTTTCATTTTTTATATACTGCCATATATCTATCTCCGTCCAGTTGGAAAGAGGAAATATACGGACTGATTCACCGGGATCAATTTTAGAATTATATATACTCCACAGTTCCGGACGCTGGTTTTTAGGGTCCCATGCGCCGAACTCATCCCTGAAAGAGAAAATCCTTTCCTTGGCCCGTGATTTTTCTTCTTCTCTCCTGGCGCCTCCGATTGCCGCGTCACATTCATTTGAAGAAAGCCCGTCTAAAAGAGCCTGCGTCTTTAAAAACTTACAGCATTTATCCATACCGAATTTCGAAGGATGCATACCTTTTTTTATATAGTTCTCGTTTCTGTGAACGATAAGATTGATGTCTTCTTTTTTGGCTATCATATCCCTGAACTCTATCATCTCAGTGAATTTATAAGATGTATCTACGTGCATCAGAGGAAAAGGAATCTTTCCCGGATAAAAAGCTTTCTGCACAAGACGCAAAAGAACACTTGAATCCTTTCCGACTGAATACAAAAGAACGGGTTTTTCAAACTCCGCCCATACCTCTCTTATTATGTGGATGCTTTCTGATTCAAGAGCATCCAGATACGATAATTTATAACCCTGTTCCATATATTTTCCTCTCTTTTAATATTAATTTAATTATTCTGTATTTAGACCATATAATTTCTATTTTTCAAATCAATTAGGCGCTATGTCAAATGTTTTTTTATAAACTTTTTTATTATTTGCAGATATTCCTCTTTGTTTTCCGCCGGACTTGAAGCAATACGCATAGTAAATTCATATAAATCATTTATATTGACACTCATCCATCTGCCGTTTTTATATAAAAAAACAAACAAGGCAGTCATTGCAATTCTTATATTCCCATTTTGAAAAGGATGATTTTTAATCATCAGATAAAACAATATCGCTGCTTTAGATATTAATCCTTTATATAAAAGTTTTTTAGAAAATGTTTGAAACGGAACCAGTAAACAGCTTTCCAAAATATTAGGAAATCTTAAATTAAAATCCGGAATCGGTTCATCAAACTGTAATCTTGTTCTTGCCAACTTATGCGCTATAACTTCAACTTCTTTGATTGTAATTCTTTTAATCCCGACCATTTTTACCTAATTTTTTTAAAACTTCGCCGTACTCTTTTATTGTTTTATCTATAGCTTTTTTTATGGTTTTTTCTTGCTTTTTGCTTAGTTTGTCACTTAATATGTCTTTAACCGGAATTGCATAATTCCTGCCTATTTTTATAGCCTTTATTTCTCCTTTTTTAATTTTCTTAAAGACCGCAATCCGACTGATTCCCATAATTTCTGCTAATTCCGGTGTTGATAAAAATTTTTTATGCGACATACTTAATTCCTTTAAATCATTAACCTATGTTAACCATTAAGCAACAAGTTAACACAAGTTAACTACTTTGTCAACAGTTAACTGTTGTTAACTAAGTGCAAACTAATATCTATTGGCTCGCCGGAACTATTTTATATCGATTTGGCTAATCAAATTACTTGTTTTCTTAAATTTGCTAATAATTGTAATCACCATTATATATTAAAGCCAAAGATTAACTGATCCTTTTTAATATATTTTTAATGTCATTAATAAATACCGGCAGATATTCTTTTCCCTGATATTTTCTGTCGTCGGAGAAAGAATTGGCAGAATAAAAAAAAGAGTTCTCTGTTTTTTTTCTTTCCGAATGCATAAGTGCCCGCATTTCTGAAG
>JAQICQ010000009.1 GCA_027858455.1 Elusimicrobiota bacterium
GCATAAAAACATACTGTTGCGATACTGCGGATTGACCATAATCATTGGACATAAATATTGCATAATAACCCGGTTGCAAAATTGTAGAAGAAGTGCTTGCGCCATTCCTATAGGCATCCTCAATTATAGCGCCACCCGCCGAATCATAATTCTGGTCCCATGCATCATAATTGTCGGTTAAATCACCGGGACTTCTTAGATTATAACCATATAATTCCATCGCTTTAGTCCCCGCATTATAAACTTCAACATACTCGTTATGTGATTCCGTAGTAGGAGCATCTGCCATCACCTCTGTTATATGAAGAACCGTGACGCTGCTGCCCGTCACTCCCGGAATTGACCAGTTATTGTTATTCACCGCCGAATTGTCGCCCGAGGAAGTCCATATTCCGTAATTGTTTACATCGTCATAGGCCTTGATAACAAACCACCATGTTACGTCTTCCGTGAGGCCGGTTACAGTGTAATTTTCCTCCGTTCCGCCCGACTTCGGACTCCAGCAGTTTGAAGGAAGCCACGTCGAAACAAGGGGGCCGTTGAAATTAGCCGCTGATACGTAATAACTTGAATATTTCAGCAGATAACCCGTTGCAGTCCCGACAGTCCCGTCGTCGCCCGGAGCCGTCCATTTTAAAGTAATGTCGCCCGACCAGCTCCCTGCCAGAGCCGTCAGGTTGCTCACAGCCGCCGGAATTACGCTTTTCACCGTGGCTGTCGCTGCGTTTGAAACCCCCGACCAGTTGCCGCTTTCGTCATCTGTCCACATCCTGAAATAATATTCTATTCCCTCTACAATGCCCGTGATTGTCCTTGAATATTCCGACAGCGGAATAATATTTGCGCAGGAAGAGCTTACGTAATTTTCATCATAATCCCAGCCGCCCTTATCCGAAGCGTCTGTCTTTGAGGAATATTTTATCCTGAACTCTCCTGAACTTATGGTTCCCGTCGTCCCGTCGTCGCCCGGCGCAATCCAGGTCAAATCAATTTTTCCGCCGCCGGAATTCGCTAAAGCCGACAGCGCCGTAACAGCGTCCGGCGCAGTTATATCCCACTGAGCATAAGAGTTGTTCAGCGTATTCACGGCAGAATTGTCGCCCGACGACGTCCACAAACCGTAATTCGGCACATCGTCATACGCCTTCATCACAAACCAGTAAGTTACGCCCGGAGTGAACACACCGCCGAGACTACCGAGTGTTTGGCTGTCTTCCGTCCCGAAACCGGCAGGAGTCCAGGTCTGAGTATAAGTTGAAACCCATGAAGCGTTAAAATCAGCGGCGCTGATATATTTTGTGGCGTATTTAACAAGATACCCCGAACAATCCGCCTTTCCTGTCCCGTCGTCGCCCGGCGCCGTCCACTTAAGTTTTATCTGGCCTTCGGTTGTTCCCGTTAGAAAAGCCGTGAGATTTGAAATCGGGCATGGAGGAAACGGCGGCAGCTCAATTGCGCGATATGCTGAGTTATTATTCTCGACTCTTTCTGTTATATTTTCGGAAGAATCGGCGACAACATAAACGTTATGCGCGCCGTTTGGAACATCCCACGCTCCTGAATACGCCTCAAATGACTGATTAAATGCCGGCGAGGAATTCACATGGCAATACGCAATTGCTGTTCCGCTGTCATCTCCCCATGGCGCAGGCGGCTGGCCATCGTAAAATGTTACCGCAGTCCAGGTTGAGTCCCCTGTATTATACGCCGCCCCGATATTGCGAATCGTCGCTGTTATAAAGACAACCGAGTCAGCTTCGTCCGGATAGTCGTTACTGAATTTTATATCAGAACTTGTAATTCTCAAATCCGGCCTCATATCGCAGAATGCCCATGTAGAAGAAGTCGTATCAAATGACGAGATATTCCCCGCATCGTCAACCGATTTTATCCTGAAATAATAGGTCGTTGACATTGTTAATTGTGTTATTGTGATTACTTCATTTTCCCCGTAATTTTTCGGCGACGCGAGTTCCGAAGAAGATTGTATCACCCACGACGCGTCCCAGTCGCCGGCGCCAATAGTCTTTGTCGCGAATCTAATGGTATAAGACGCCGGCCCGCCGCTGTCGCCCGCCTTTGTTCCGTCGTCGCCCGGCGCCGTCCATGTGAGCCGCGCCTCGCCGCCTGAAAGCTCGGAGTTTAACAAAGCCGAAAGATTTGTAATCGCCGACGGGGGTTCCCTCACCGCCGCAAATGAATTAGAACTGTTGACCGTAGAATAATCGCCCGAAGAGTTCCACACGCTCCAGTTATCATCGCTGTCTCTCGTCTTCATCACAAACCAGTATGTCGCTCCTTCTATCAGCCCCGTTATTGTGTAAGGCCCTTCTTCTGCGCTGACCGATGCGGGAGTCCAGCTCTGCGTATGAGTTGAGACCCAGCTCGCGTTAAAATTAGCGGCGCTGATATAGCCGTGAGAACTGTATTTTACAAGATACGCGCCGCCCGTGTTGTCTCCCGTCATCCCGTTGTCGCCGGGAGCTGTCCATTTTATTTTTATCTCCCCGCCGTTTGTCCCCGTAAGAGCCGTCAGATTACTTATCGCCGCCGGTGCCGTTATGTCGCCGATGGCGGAGACCACGTCAAACCTGAAAACAACATCCCTTTGGACTGAGGTTTCAACGGCGCCGGGAACGCTTAAATATCTCGCTAAACGGCAGTTTGTCTGTCCCTGATATGTCAAATCGCTGTATAGGGCTGTGTCAAGGCCGGCGTTGTTAATTCCTATTACGTATGAGTTTGCGCTGGACTGACCTGTTGTCCCCGACGATTTAAGCATGAGCCAGTATTTGCCGTCTTTTGCGAGGTCACGCGTAGCCGAAAGACTCTTGCTGAGCCAGGAATATGAGGTCGTGACATCCGCGACATTCGCAAATGTTCCCGATTCAATAAATGTTGAAAAAGAATCAGGCCCCCTCAAATCATAATAGAGAGGACACTCAGGCGTATCATATTTTTTCACATAAAAACCAATTTTGTTTACGCCGAGCGTCGAACCCTGAACAACAAACTCTGTTCCTACCCATGTCGAACCGCAAACCGAATAATACTCGCTGACATCGGTAAGGACTGCATAACTATTCCCTTCATCGCTTGAAGCTCCGGCAAGAATATATATCCCGCAGGAATCGGAAACTTTATTCCAGTTTGTCCCGTCATAAAAAAGAGCAGCGTCATCTGAATTCGGGCTGTTGTCATACGGATATTTAAAATTAGCGGGCTTTGACATCCTGATTCCTATACAATTAGCCGAATCAACAATAGTATCGGTCGTATAAACGACAATATAATAGCTTGTTCCCGCCGTAAGCGAAATATCCGGAATGTCACTAAGCGACCACCCTGTGCCCGCGTATTTCTTATCTTCATAGCTGTTGCCGTCGAGCCATGTTCCCGACGGAACGCCGCCGACATCCGACTGCAGCCCATATCTGTACGACGGGGATGTGCCGTATTCGCTTTTGTAAACATAGAGCTTTTCAATGATTTGAGTTGTTCTCGGTGAAAAACGAATAGCCGCCTTTGTTATTGTGGAATCCAATTTCGCATATTCCGCTGTGTCCTCACTTATCAAAAACTGATTGCCGTAACACTCTGTTCCCGTGAAACCCTGCCCCGTTTGATTTGACGAGAGAGAGCCGTACGTATAATTCACCGGATTGAAATATCTTGTCGCCGACGACGGCGTCACAACATAATCGCTGCTTACAAGACCCGTAAATGAATAATTCCCCGAAGCGTCCGTTGTCGCCGCTGAATAAGCCCCGCTTGAAAGGACGACAGTTATTCCCTCCAGAGCGGCGCTTTCGCCGTCTAAAATTGTCCCGCTTATTGAATAAGTCGGAACCGAAGACACGCACGCGGAAGAAATATTTGAGTAAGCGCTTGAAAGCGCCACGCTGAAAAGCCCGTCGGCGCCATCACCGTAATCATACGTCACCGCTCTGTAATAATATGTTGCCTCCGCTTTAAGACCTGTGTGTATGTAAGAAACTGTTCCCGTATCTTTGTCCACGACAAAAAATTCGTCGGAAAAATCATAAGGCGTTTTAGAATCGCAGCTAATACGGTAAAAATCAAGATCAGGTTCTCCCGAGGGCTCCGTCCATGAAAGAGATATCTGCTCAACGCCCGAGGCCGCTGACAAATCTGTTATAATCTTGGGATTGAAGTCGCCCGCCGGAGCGGTGCTTTTTGTATTTACGCCTGCATACGACCACGAAGCCAAGTTACTCTCTTCATCAGCAAGTTTCACCGCAAAATAATAAGTCGTCCCGCAGTAAAGCCCTGTCATAGTGTACGAATGTTCCGTTCCCTGCGTCGTGTAGGAAGTTGCCCCGCCTCTCAAATAAGTGTAATAAGGATTTTCCGTGATTGAATCAGAATTCGCCGATGTTATGCTGTAAGTTGAGGCGAGAATTTTTAATTCGCCGCCTGAAATTTCGCCGCTCGTCCCGTCGTCGCCAGGCGCCGTCCACACAAGCTTAACCTCTCCGTCGTCGTTCCCCGCAATCGCCGTCAAGTTTGATACCGCGCACGGCGGGGTTTCATCTGGGCTCACACACGCCTGCGCCGTGGCGTTGTTTGAGAGCGCCGACCAGTTTGGCTTCTCGTCCGCCGTCTTTATCCTGAAATAGTATGTCGATCCCTCATGAAGCGATGTCATTGTTCTACTGTGAATCTCCCCATAATTTTTCGTATCCGTGTCTATGACAAGCTCGTATTTATCGTCAAAGTCCGTCCATTCGGATGATGCGCTCGTCCAGTCAACATTAGTATATGTCGCGTATCTTATCGCGAACTTTCCGTCCGTTATAGCCCCCGTCGTACCGTCGTCGCCGGGGCATGTCCAGGTCAAATCTATCTCTCCGCCGGAATCGCCCGTCAACGCCGACAGCGTCGTGATAGAAGCCGGCGCGCTGTCCGTAGGAACATTCCACGAGAGCGAATTTATATCCGTCGCCGTTCCCGGCCTCACAGACCAGTTATTATCGCTGTCTTTTGTTTTTATCGCAAACCAGTATGTCGTGCCTTCTTTAAAACCCGTAAGAACCTTCAAAATCTCGGCGCCCGGCGTTGCTCCCGGCGTAAAATTTCCCCATGTCGAAACCCAGCTCTCGTAAAAGTCCGACGAGCCTATATATTTCGTTGAGTATTTTACGAGATACTGTCCACCGCTGTTATCGCCGCTCGCTCCGTCGTCGCCCGGCTCGCTCCATTTTAACTGTACCCTTCCGCCGAGGTCACTGCCCTCCGCCAGCGCCGTCAAATCGCTTATCCCGCACGGCGGCGTACTATCTCCGGTTACGCCTTCCGCTGTTATAAACTCAGCATCGTCAACTATTGGATCTTGATCATTAGTATCTATTTCTTTTGATGTCACTAACAATCTCGCCTGAGTGGCGTTTGCAGGCGCAGTGACTGTTGAAAATATTAACTTCTCCCATGTATCATATGCCGCCAATACATAGTCCCCCGATACAGGCTCTGACGAGAGTAAAACATCACTCGCGTCATACCATTTTATTCCTAATCTGAATAAAACTTCATCTACGGTTGGCGCTCCACCCGGATCAGGAACATATGCCCATACTCCGCCATAATAACCCTGGCCCGCCGTCACCGTGCAGGTTGCCGAATATATTTCACGGTCTGCATAATCGGCTGTAAGATTTTCCAGCCTGCAGCTCCGGTCACCGTGGCCAGCCGCCGGGGCAGCAACACTGTCTATCCCGTTGTCCGTGCCTGGATCGGACCATATTGGGTCATCAAGAAGGGATGTACCTTCAAAACCGACATGCCACCTGTCTTCTGTTTAGGGAAGCAGATTCGACGGAGTGCGGGCCAGAGCCTCATTTGAAACAGCCGACCAGTTCGGCTGCTCGTCCGCCGTCCACACTCTGAAATAATATGTTGTGTATTGAAGCAGGCCCGTAACATTCATCGTATATGTTTTTGACAGCGATATATTTGCGCAGACGCTGCTTATATAATTACTTGCGTAATCCCAACCGCCTTTGTCCGACGCGTCCGACATTGACGAATACTTTACCCTGAATTCTCCCAAGCTTATTGTGCCCGTCGTCCCGTCGTCGCCGGGAGCCGTCCATGTCAAATCAATTTCCCCGGGAGATGAACCCGTCACCGCCGCAAGACTTGTTACCGCCGCCGGAGCGCTTGACGTCGGTAGCGACCAGCTCAAAGAATTTATACTCGTCGCCGTCCCCGGCCAC
>JAQICQ010000039.1 GCA_027858455.1 Elusimicrobiota bacterium
AGCAATATATTATAATAATCTTTTTGAAACCCGCAAACGTTTAAAATTTCCTCAACTTTTTTCTTGCTGAGTATATCACCGGGAGCATGAGTATCGGTATTAATTACAAGTTTCGCGCCGGCTTTCAGAGCTCTTTCGGCAACAATATAATTTGTTTCTTTATGCCCCTGTCTGGTAGTCAGTTCCAGATAAACCCCATTTTTAGCGGCAAGCTCAGCTAATTCAGCTGTTATATTACCGGGATGAGCTAATATATCACACCCGGCCTTAACGGCGCTCAAATTAGTGCCCGGAGGAACATATTCGGCGGGCGTCTCGCCGTGGACCACAACTATATCCGCTCCATTTGTGCGAAGAGTTTCAACCATTCCCCCTATATCTTCGGGAGAAACATAAGTTATCTCTGCGCCGGCAAGCACTTCAATATCATAACGGCTGCTGAGCTTAGGGGCGGATTCTTTTATAACCCCCACAGCAAATTTATAATTTGTATAGTCCACATGGTCGGCTATTGCAACCGCTTCGTAACCTGCAAGTTTGCATCTGTAAACAAGTTCGGACGGTACTAAAACCCCGTCGGAATAAAAAGTATGCGTATGTAAATCTATAAATTTCATTGCATCAAATAATACAAATTTATAGCTTTAAAATCAACTGATTTCCAAGCCGACCTTTACTCTAAATTGAAAAAATTTGACATTGCTTAATTGTTAGTCTAACATTTATAATGAAGAAAATTGGTGGGTTAATAAGTTCTACAATAAGAAGGATTCTTCTTGAAACCTAAGGAGAAAGAGTTAAAAGTATACGCTTACTCTCCCGGGTCTGGTCTGCTCCAGGATAAGAATCGCCTTCTGACGTTGTACAGATTCACCCAGATGTAATATACAGCTGAACAATGCCTTGCAAAGCATTGTCAGCCCCGACGGATTGCCAAACGCTGATGGCATGCGTTATTTGGAAAAATATATTAGTTATTAATAGAGGTTCACTAATTATGAAGTTAATTTTTCGTTTACTTGTTTTATTGATAGTAGTGCCCTCGGCCTTTTTTTTTATTTACTGGTTGCCGTTTTCACTTATTCCACTGGACGAACATCGTTGGATTGCCCGCATCCTATCGTTATTTTGCGCTATCGGTGTAGGTTTCTATCTATGGTCAAAGTCCAAATCGCCACCCCATGGCTTAATTTCACATATCTTATACGGAGCAATCGTGCTTGGTGGTATTGGCTTTTTTGTGGGATTCTTCGGGCCAATTATTTTCACTCCCGACGCAGCTCAAGGCCCACTGCTCGGAATTTTCATAACCGGCCCCGTATGCTTCTTGCTTGGAGCTATAGGCGGATCCCTTTACTGGTGGATTTATAGAAAAAAAAAAGGAACAAAAATAGAGCAATAATATTGTCATATATCAACTCAATCCAGCCGACCGCAAAAGACGCGTTTGTGATTTGTATAATCCACATAGTCGGCTATTGCAACCGCCTCGTAACCGGCAAGTTTGCCAAATGCTCTGCTACCGCTGGACATAAGCTCCATATGTGCGACAGGGTGACCCTTTTCGGAAGGACACAGTATGGCAGCACAAAGTGTCGGAATCTATAGTGTGGTGAAATCGTAGTGGAGCGACCAGGTAGTTTGTATGCTTAGCAATCAAGGAGTTATTCGCATGCCTTTCTTTTGAAAAATGGTTCGAGATTTGTTCAATAAAAGTGACCACATTGAACTTTATGCATAAAGTGGTCGGGGTGGTCGGATTTGAACCGACGGCCTCGTCGTCCCGAACGACGCGCGCTAGCCAAGCTGCGCCACACCCCGATTATAATTTTATTCTATAAATTTATACTAAACTCATAATTACAAGATACTATTTATTTAGCTCGATACCGGTGATCTTATAATTTATTGTTCCGGTCGGGATATCAATACTTGCTCTATCTCCGAACTCTTTTCCTAGGAGTCATGATGAATAATGGGAATTAACTGAGATATTGTTATTATCCAATTCAACTTCATCTTCTACAACGAGTGAAAATTTTACATTTTCCCCGGAATCTGTTTCTTCCAGATAAACCGTTACCCCCAATACTACTCTGTCGCTGTCAACATTTTCCTCTTTAACAATATCAGCAGTTGAAAGTTTAAGTTGTGTCATCTTTATTCTATTCATGACCAGAGCTAATGCTTCTTTGGCAGAATCATATTCAAAATTATCAGATATATCGCCATGATCAGCCGCTTCTTTAACTCTTTTTATAGTTGCTTTTTTCTTGGCAAGAAGAACTTTTAAATTTTCCTGCAGTTCCTCATACCCTTTTTCGGATAAAAATGTTCTTTTCATATAAATATTTACTCTTATTATGACCGGATGTATTTTTTAAATCCGGCTACCTTCTTATACTTAATAAATGGTCGGGACGGCCGGATTTGAACCGGCGACCACTCGCCCCCCAGACGAGTGCGCTACCAGGCTGCGCCACGTCCCGACATTATTTAAAATTTATTTTCACATACTTTCTTTAAAAACTGGAGCGGGCGAGGGGAATCGAACCCCCGGCGTCCAGCTTGGGAAGCTGACATTCTACCGCTGAATTACGCCCGCTTAAATCTCTTCGGAAAGAGTATCTCGTATCTCCAAAAGATCTTTTTTTGATTTCGCCAGGATCTCTATAGCAGGCCCATTCTGATTAAGGGGCAGATTTATCTGCTTTCCCGAAAGTTTTTGTTCCTTAACCAACTGTTTTTTTGCCCCCGCTATACTGAATTTTTTCTCATAAAGCAGAGTCTTAATCTTTTCAATTGTTCTTATATCGTTACGGGTGTATCTTCTCTGTCCGCTCTCCCGCCTTACCGGACGGAGCAGTTTAAATTCATCTTCCCAATAGCGCAGAGTGTATGCCTCCACACCTGTCATATTGGATACCTCTCCAATAGTTACATATTTATTCTTCATTAATTTAATTTATCGTTTAACTGAGGTGACGGCTTAAACTTTATAACTTTTTTTGGCGGTATGTCAATCCTTTCTCCTGTCTGCGGATTGCGTCCTTTTTTAGCTTTTCGGAACTGAACATAAAAACTTCCGAAACCAGACACAGTCACCCTTTCCCCGATTTCAAGCGCGTCTTTTATAGATTCAAAGAGCGCTTCCACAGCATCAGCAGCTTCTATCTTAGCACAGGTTACATTTGAAACCTTCTCTATTATTTCGCTCTTATTCATAAATATTATGCTCCTTAAGCTTCTTCAAGCCCTTCGCTCTTTATAGGCCTATTCATAAGTTCTTTCCATGCTTTTTCGGGATCTTTACCTTTATAAAGAATCTCATATACCGTATTGCATACCGGCATCTTTACATTGTATTTTTTTGCAAGTTCTCTGCAACTTTTTGCCGTACCAGCGCCTTCTACCGCAGTATCCATTTTGCTTAACGCTTCTTTCATTGTAAGGCCCTGTCCAATAAATCTTCCAAAACGAAAATTTCTCGAATGTTCTGAAAAACAAGTTACTATTAAATCGCCAATGCCTGACAAGCCGTTAAACGTAGATTTTTTTGCCCCCAATTCAAGTCCGAGGCGTATCATCTCAGCAACGCCGCGGGTAATTAACGCCGCTTTTGTATTATCCCCCATCTTAAGCCCGTTTGATATGCCCGAAGCTACCGCAACCACATTTTTCAGTGCTCCTCCGAGTTCGACACCTTTAATATCACCTGATGTGTAGGCCCGGAAATATACATTAGAAAAAAGATTTTGCACCTCTTTTGCCGCCTTTTCGCTTACGGAGGCCACTACAACAGCGGTCGGAACATTTTTAACTACTTCTTCGGCATGGCTGGGACCGGAAAGAACAACTATATGCTCTCTTTTCCCTAAATTATTCCGCAAGACTTCGGAGGGCCGGTTTAATGTTTTGTTTTCAAAACCTTTTACCGTGCTTATTACTGTCTGTGATTTTAATGGTTTCAATTTACCTAACTGCCCGGCTACGCTTCCTATCGCCGCAGAAGGAACCGATACTATAATATACCGGACTCCTCTTACCGCTTCGGTCATATCCGATGTTATTTTTATATCCTGCGGAATACTGTAACCCTTTAAAGATACAAACTTCCTGTTTTTTTTAAGTTTTTCAGCCTGGACCGGATCAAATTCCCACAGAGCCACATTGTGCCCGTTATTATAAAGCACATCACCAAGAGTTATGCCCCAGCTTCCCGCGCCCAGGACTGCTATTTTATACTGCTTTGTTTTCATTGCCGTTCCACAATCTTGAAAGATTTAAACGATGCTTAGCTATAATAAGCACCGCAAATATTACCGAAAGCCAAAAAAATTCGGTGTTGGCTGTACGTCCCAGAACAAACATCAGCCCGGGAAATGCAAACGCAGCTACCACCGAACCAAAAGAAATAAATTTAAATACATAAGTTAAAATAAGCATTATAGACAGAACCAAGATTACCGGCAACCAATTTAAAACAACAAAAGCCCCGAAACTTGTGGCCACCCCTTTACCCCCTTTAAATCTGAGAAACGGCGAAAAGTCATGCCCCAACACAACAGCAACAGCTGTTAAATGTATTATAATAAGCGCATTGGTAGATACGGCCGTAGTCAGTTTTACGGCAATAAGAACAGGCACCACTCCTTTTAATATATCCAGTATAAGCACAACCACTCCGAGAGTCGCTCCGTAAACCCTTAAAACATTTGTCGCTCCGGGATTTCCGCTTCCCACCTCTCTTATATCTTCCCCTCTTTTAAGTTTTGACGCAATATAAGCAAACGGTATTGAACCTACAATAAACGCCCCTATTATGTATAATGTTGCATAAAATATATTATTTTCCAATATCATATTTTACTTCCTCCTCTCTCTGTAAATTTTAAGTTCAAGCGGAACACCATAAAAACCAAACTCTTTTCTTATACTATTTTTTATGTAATTTTTCCAATGCTGCGGGATCTTATCAACCCGGTGATGCTTTACACCCATATTAAAAACCGGCGGAGCCGGATGTTTTTGGTAAAACTTTATAACTGACGGACGTTCACTTGCCACCGGAGGCGGCGGTCGTTTTTTTATAAGTTTTTTAATAAGGGCTCCCAGTTCTTCGTCAGATATTACTTTATAATAACTTTCCATTATTCTTTTCAGCTCGCTGAAAATTTTCTTTAACCCGTAACCTTCTTTTGCGGATATCATAATAAACGGAGCAAAATTTAAATATGGCATCTCCGCATAAAGCCCCATCCTGTAGGCCTCTGCAATCTCCGAGGTGTATTCTTCGGTAATATCAACTTTGTTTCCCACAACTATAACCGCTGAAGAAGATTCAATAATCCAGCTTGCTATCCGTTTATCCTGAAAAGTCAGAGGCTTGGTTAAATCAAGCATTAAAATACAAACATCTGATTTTTCAATTTCTTTCCGGGCAACAACCATACTTATTATCTCTTCTACTTCTTTCCCTCTTCTTTTCCTGTGAAGCCCCGCAAGATCAATAATGCGCCACCGGTCATCGTTTATATCCATATAGCTTCTGGCCGGATTTCTTGTAGTTCCGGGCTTTTCGTCTACTATAACCCGCTCCTGCCCGAGCAAAGTATTTAAAAGCGTTGACTTGCCCACATTAGGTTTGCCGGTTATGCAGAGAGTATGCATATGCCTTTCCTTTTTACCATCTCCGGGAGAAGGCATTAACTTTTCAAATATCTCTATAAGATCATAAATATTTCTCTTATGGAGCGCCGAGACCGCAATAATATTTTTATATCCAAGCTTATAAAAATCAGTCCCCGCAAGAGTAAGCGAAGGCGAGTCGGCCTTATTTACAACCAGAATAACAGGTTTAGAGGTTTTGCGGAGTTTATCGGCAATTTCTTCGTCAACCGGCATACACCCTTCTTTTATATCCGTAACAAAAAGTATTAGATCTGCCTGATCTATTGCAACTTCCGCCTGCAGGTTGACTTTATCGTTTAATGTGTCACCTGAATTAAAAATAAGTCCGCCGGTATCTATAAGCAGATACTCGTTACCTGAAGATGTCTCAAAATGAGCGTAATTCCTGTCCCTGGTCAAACCCGGATTATCGGATATGGGAACTTCCCTCCTGTTAAGCAGAGCATTTACAAGAGCGGATTTACCCACATTAGGCCGGCCTATGACAGCTATAGTTTTACTCACTTTTAACTACCTCCTGCGATAAGTCCATCAAAGTTATAAGCATATAATGTATTCCCGACAGCACCGTAAATCCGGCGGTTAAATAATATATATACTTTATATTACTAAATTTTATAAGCACAAGCACCACTGTCGTCATTTGCATAAAAGTTGTTATTTTACTGTATATACTGGGTTTTATATCCACATCCCTCCCTATTACAAAAAGCCCCAGCCATCCTATAAAAAGAAAAACATCTCTGGCAAATACTATTATTGTAATCCATAAAGGTACTAAACCGAGAATTGTCAAAGCTGTAAATGCAGATACTAAGAGGAGCTTATCAGCCATGGGATCTAAAAACTTACCGAGCCCTGTGATTTTACCGGTATTCCGGGCTATGATGCCGTCCAAAGCATCAGTCAGAGCTGAAAAAATAAATACAATAAGCGCCGACGTCACATACGGAGGTTTACGGGTTAATAAGATAAGAAAAACCGGAATCATTATTAGCCGGACAAGCGTGATAAAATTGGGGACATTCATTTTACTATATACTCTTTAAATTTTTCGAACTGCTCTTTGTCGGCTGCGCAAGTCAGTATAACATCATTTTTTTCATACTCCCGGCTTTCTACATGGGAAGATTTATATATTGTGTTAATTACATCCTGCCGCGACTGGGGAATTCTTACTACTACCTTCATCATTCTTTTATCGAGCTGGCTTTCTATCTCTTTTTTTAAATTATCTATACCTTCTCCTGTCGAAGCAGATATATATACGGCCGGCTCGGACCCTTTTTTATTCTTTGGTTTTATCCCCACTTTATCAATTTTATTATATACTTTTATTATTGGTTTATCCCGAACTTCCAGCTCGCCTAAAACCTCATTTACAGCATCAACTCTGTGCCGGTAATTATCCGCTGAAACATCAATTATATGAAGCAGCATATCCGCTTCTTTTACTTCTTCTAAAGTTGCCATAAAAGCTTCTACCAGCTGATGCGGAAGTTTTTTAATAAATCCCACCGTATCCGAAAGCAGAATACTGTATTTGCCTGATCCCATGTTCCGGGTTGTGGTTGAAAGTGTGGAGAATAATTTATCGGCAACTTCTACCTGGGTGCCTGCTACCAGGTTAAGCAGCGTTGATTTGCCGGAATTTGTATAACCAACCATACATATACTCTTTTTAAATGTTTTTCTGCGCTGACTGCGTCGGTTATGTCTCTGCCCTGAAATATTCTTTAGTTTCTTTTTAATATTAGATATGCGGTCGTTGATTATTCTGCGGTCAATTTCAATCTTTTTCTCGCCCGGCCCCCTTGTGCCTATTCCCGCTCCGAGACGGGAAAATTCCGTCCATATATTTTTCAGCCGGGGCAGATAATATCCCATCTGGGCAAGTTCAACCTGGAGTTTACCTACGCTTGAAGAAGCATGAAGCGCGAATATGTCAAGTATAAGCCGGGTCCGGTCTATAACTTTACAGTTAAATTCTTCTTCAAGATTACTTTCCTGAGTGGGGCTTAACTCATCGTCCACTATAACTACATTAATCCCCTTGCGTAGAATATAATCCCGGGCTTCTTTTACTTTACCCTTTCCTATATAAGTAGCCGGGTGCGGAGCCTGCCTTTGCTGAATAAGCTGACCTACGACTTTTGCCCCTGCGGTATTAGTCAACCTGTTAAGTTCGGCAAGGCTTTCTTCGGGCACTATACCGCTGCGGGGCAGCTTTAACCCTATAAGTACCGCACTTTCAGTAGCGGTTTTTTCTAAATCCCATAAACGTTGAACCGGCAAATTATTTAAGCATACCTTTCATATCCATTATAGTCTTTTGGTCCGTAACTATAACTTTGACGTCGTCAGCAATTTTTTCTACATAATTATATCTTATAATATCGGGGTTACGCGCAATCTCAGCCGAGATTCTTCTCATTGCTTCTGCCTTACCTTCCGCTTCATTTATTCTTGCATCGGCTTCTTATTTCCGCTGCAGTTTGA
>JAQICQ010000141.1 GCA_027858455.1 Elusimicrobiota bacterium
AGTACTATGCTCGACACACTGAGAGTTTCCTCTCTGTTTAATGCCATGCTTATAGAGCAGGGAACTTGAGAAGCATTCCCTGGTATGTTCTTTAACTTTGCTGATAACTTCTGCATTCTTATTGCCTCCTAATCAACCAATTACTCTTGATCCTCACGGTCCAAGCCCCTTCCGAAAGGGAGGGGTGATTGACTATCAGCAGATTATTATTCTTCTGCGGCCTCGTCTTCTTCTGCTGTTTTTTCTTCTTCAATTTCGCCGACCTGAAAACCGTTCTCTACTCTTCGCTTGAGGTTTCTGCCGTGGACCCGGTAAACTATTTCGGCTGCGCGGGATTCTTTATCAAATGTAGTCTGGACTATCTCACCGCCTTTTGCTACACCCGCAACATCTTTAGTTACTGTTACCATGACATTTCCGCCCTCTTCGGTATAGCCCTGCGCTTCAAGGGAATAACCTTTGAATTTTTCCATGATTCTCTTTTCAGCCATCATCTGGGCGCCTTCTTTTGCCTGGTTTCTCCAGCGCGCTTCTCCGACAACATCGGGACTTGCTTCGCCCCAGGCAATTACCTGATAGGTATCATCGTCAAGCCAGCCTTCGGTTTTAACTTTATCACCTTTAATCTGTCCGCCCATCTTGCTTCCGCATCCGGAAAAAGACAAGAACATCAGGCCGGCAAGGCCTAAAAATATTAATCTTTTCATTGAATCTCCTTATTCTTTAATTTCTGCCTCTACTAAATTAACTTTATATCCTGTTACGGTTAAACTAAAATCGCCCTCAGCCTCGTTTAATGCCTGCGCAAAATGCCTGGAATCACCGAGATATTTTACTTTAAAAGAATTAATACCGTCTTCAAGCCCTTTTGAATGGACTTCCGTAACTCCTCTGACTGAATCTTTTAAAAACCGTTTAAAATCGCTTTCGTTGTTAAGCGTAAGGCCTTTTATATCAACATAGAGATTGCTGCCGTTATTTAATATGTCTTCCCAGCCTTCAATCATCTTTTCTGTAAGTTCTCCCGCTGCTTGTTTGGAAGCTTTTTTAATCGCAGCGGTCATACCGCTGAGTTCCTCTATATGCGCCGCGGCCGCATGGGCCGAGGCTTCTGCCAGTATCATCCCGTCTGTTACATTAAGGGCTTTAAAAATAACTTCGGCCTGATATGATTTCATGGAAACGCCTTCCATAACCGCGCCGGCGCTTTTTGCGGTAGCCTCGCCGGTTATTATTATTTCCACATTGTTTTCGTTTGCGGTTTTAAAAGGGTCTTGCGGATTATGACCTATATCCTTAACTGTAAATTCTTTATCTTTGAGACTGCTTTCTATAACCTGTTTGGCCTTTTTATTTGAAAGGGTTATTGCAATATCCGGCCTGCCTAAACGCTGCTGTATTTTTTGTAAAGCCAGTGTATCTTCGGAAAGGCGGTCTTTCCCCACCTGCGCCGTTATCTTTACCCATATTATTTCAACATCGGTGCCGGGATATTTTTGTACTTCCGGTCCGGCTGATTTTTCCCATTTCCGCAAGTAACCGTCAATTTTAGACATTATATTTTGTTCAATGAACCTTCCGGATTCAACTACGGTTCTGGCAGAATATATTCTGCCAAGCGCTGTTTCTATAGCTTTTCTCTGGGCATCCAGATAAGCCCTGTCGGAAGCCTCTGAATTTCCCGCTGCGGTAATTCCGGCTGTGCCTTCGGCTTCAACGGTTATATAATTAATATCATTGCCGGGGCCTGTTATTTTTTTAGGGCCTCCGCAGCCAGCAGCAATCAACGCCGGCATTAAAAAAAATATACTTTTAGTGAATCTCATTTTTATCCATACCTTTTGTATTTAGTATTTGCCAATCTACTTAATTTATAATACTAATTTTTAACCCAAATAATCAAATAGCAGTCTTTTCCAATCCAAAAATTACCCTAAAACATAAAGAGTCGTAATTTTTCTGCATTTCTTTAAAAATCTGCTCAATACTGCTCATATAAAACCCTTATTTTACCCGTTCTTTTAATTTCTTCCTGTATTCTTTACGATACTTTTCAATTAAAGCGAGAGCAACACTATCTGCCCCCATATCTTCTGTAAGGGCTGTCAGCGTATTTTTGTATGATTTTATTTTTTTCTCTTTATCCAATTTTAATGATAGCTGCCCGGCATACATTCCCTTGTCTCCGGGTTGCACAATTATGGTATCTCCGACTTTTGTATTTACTTTACTCTGTGAATGGCCGCCTATAATAATATCTATTCCTCGGCCCTTAAACTTTAAGGCAAGCTCTTTGTCTTTTGTTTCGCCCTGATGAGTGAGTATAACAACTAAGTCGGACTCTTCTTTTATCTTGTCCAAATTATCATTTAAGTATTCTTCCGGTGTTGAAGTAAATTTTAAATTTTTCGTTATCTTTTCCGGAAAAAGAAAGAAAGAATCTTCGGAGATAAGCCCTACTAATGCGACCTTCACATTACCTATATTTTTTATTAAGTAAGGCTGACCTATGATAAGACAGTTTTTTTCGTCAATGCATATCTGGAGGTTTGCCATTACAACGGGCAGCGGAAATCTTGTAAGCTGTTCACTTAAAAATTCAGTGCCGGTTCTCATCTCCTGATCTCCGAGGATGACTGCGTCATATTTCATCATTGACTGAAGTTCGGCAATATAGCGGTTTTTAAGTTCTTTCGGATAAGGCGAGTAAGCATCGCCTGTATTTAAAATGAGCGTATTCTTGCGCCTGTTTTCCTTAAGGTATTTAAGGCGTCTGTCAAAACCTCCAAAAGGGGAATCCGGACAGTCGCACGACTGAATCGTGCCCGAAGCTCCTCCTGTATATATAATATCTATCTCACCGGTGGGAGTGAGAGATACTTTCTGTTTTAAGCTTTTGTCTATTGCTGCCGAGAGCAATGAAAATACATCTTTGTGGTACCCTTTCAGGTGCTCTTTTATGAGCCCGTCCTTTCCTATTACAAAAATTTGAGGTATATTTTTTATAGAACCCGTTACAACCCCGTATTGACTTGCAAGTATAGTGCTCTTGTCTAAGATTGCCGGTATGGGTATTTTCCTGTCCTTTAAAAACTTCTGCACCGTCTCTAAATCTTCTCCGATTGATACGAGGCGCAGCACTACATCTTCCTTGCTGTATTTTTTATATATTTTTTCAATCTGAGGCATCTCTTTTATGCAGGGTTCGCATTCTGTATCAAAAAAGACAAGCACTGTAACTCTTGTCTTTTTTTCTCCAAGACGCAGTGAGTTAAGTGACGTTCGTGTGCCGTCTGTAAGGGGTAAATTAAAATTTGGGGCCTCTTTATTTAAATATTGGCTCCCGTTACCTAAGGCAGTAAGCGCGCTTACAAAAATAACTGCGGCGAATATAGTCTCCAGGAAAAAAGCTGCTGTTTTAAATTTTTTAGACATAATATAGATTTCTCCTTTTTATCTTATATTTTACAATATATGCCACATTAAAAAAACCGTAAAAAAAAGATAAAGTATTACATGCACCATTTTCATCAATCTTAAATTCTTATTAAATATATTTTCAAGTTTCTGCGAGGTCGCACCTGCCCATACGAAAGCAAATACTGTAAC
>JAQICQ010000146.1 GCA_027858455.1 Elusimicrobiota bacterium
GAAGTGTACCGCCGGATAAGCTCAACTCAAAGGCGCGCGCGCAGTATTTTTAATGAAAAAAAACAAGAAGCGCTTGTCGGATCTGTTTCTCAAAAAGACGGAGAAGGCCGCAGGGGAAGAAAATGGGAATCGCCCGCCGGAGGGCTTTATTTCTCTTTTATCATAAAGGATGATCCCGATAGCGCTCTTCCTGTAAGCATAAAGGCTCTGATGGCTGCCTTGAAAACATTTAATAACATGGGAATTGATATGAACTGGAAATGGCCCAACGACCTTGTATACAATGGTAAAAAAATAGGGGGTATCCTATGCGAAAAGCCGGACAGGGGATGGGCTATCGCGGGATTTGGAATAAATGAGGGGATAGAGCTTGAAGATTTGCCCGCCTCGTTAAGAGAAAGTTCTTCAGTATGCGGCAGGATAGACAGAGCCCGTTACCTGAGTGACCTGGCGGGACTTTTGAAAAATTATCAGTCGCCGGAAATGCAGCTGAATAAACTGACTCCGGATATGAAAACTTTTTTGGAAGAGAGGCTTGTGCTTAAAGGAAAAAATATAAAAGTCGGATTATATGATGGAAAGGTTGTCGGGATAGAAGACGACGGCAGAATTATGTTGGATACCGCCGGCGGGCGGGATGTTCGGGGAAAGATAAAAAAAATAGCTTACGGCTCTCCGACTGTTTTAAAGTCTTTTCCCGGAACAGAAAAAGGGGCAGAGAAAAATATACTGGTAATTGATATCGGCAATACTTCGGCAAGAATTGGTTATGGCCGGGGACTCCGGATTTTAAGTGCAGTTGATGTTTCGGTAAAATCTCAAAAAGATTTTTCTAAACGGGTGATAAAAGAAGTTCAAAAACTGCTTCCCGGCAAAACCAAAACCAAACCCGAAGCTATAGGATTAAGCTGTGTGGCCGGCCGGGTAAAAGAAAAGGTGGTAAATGAATTAACCGGCAGGTTTAATTTAAAGATTTCCGAAGTAAACCGCGATAATTGCTCAGAGTTAAAACTGGATATTAAGCCGGATTCCGTGGTGGGGGCCGACAGATTGTGTAATGCCGTGGCTGTCCGCGATTATTACGGAGGGCCGGCGGTTGTCGTTGATTTGGGAACCGCAAATACTTTTGATGTTATTGACAAAGACGGAGTTTACCGCGGTGGAGTTATAGCCCCGGGGATAGAATCCATGAAAGACACTTTAATAGCTCGCGCGGATAAACTTTTTGATTTTAAAATAGAAGTTCCCGGCTCTGTAATAGGCGCCGATACGGTTGCCTGCCTTAACTCCGGATTTTATTATACGCTGACCGGACAGATAAACGAGATTCTCTCCCGTCTGAGAAAAGAAATAGAGCGTGATTTTAAAATTATCTTCACCGGCGGCGGAGTTAAAATGTTGGAAAAAGAATACCTACGCAATTTCATAGTTGATCCTGACATAACCCTCAATGGAGTTGCCCTGATAGTTTTGAGTCGGCATAATTCAGTAGGCGGGGTTTAAACCCCGCCTACTTCTGTCTGTTATCTAAAGAAAGTTGTTAATTTCTCAAAAATTATATTAATTTACAGGGTTTTTCTATAAGTATTATGCAGTATGTTTTATTTGACAATAGTATTAAAATTTATATAATAAAAGATTTAATGAGTAGCAAGTAATGATGTAATATAATGATGAAATATAAGGAGGCAAGTGCAATGAATCTTAAACCTTTAGGTGATAGAGTAGTAGTAAAGCCCGAAGAGGCAAAAGAAGAAAAAAAAGGCGGCATAATTATTCCGGATACCGCTAAGGAAAAGCCCCAGGAAGGCACGGTTGAAGCCGTAGGCGAAGGCAAACTTACCGAAAATGGTAAGAAACTTCCGATGAATGTTAAAAAAGGGGACAGGGTAATTTACGGAAAGTATTCGGGCAACGAGGTAAAAATAGGAACTCAGGATTACCTCATAATGCGTGAAGATGACATATACGGTATAGTTAATTAAGAAATAAATATTAGGAGGATATAAAAGATGGCTAAATTATTAAAATTCGGTGATAACGCTTCAAACGCTCTGCTTGAAGGAGTTCATAAGATGGCAGATGCGGTTCAGCTTACATTAGGTCCGAAAGGACGTCAGGTGGTTATTGAGAAAAGTTTCGGCGCTCCGACTATCTCTTCGGACGGTGTTTCAATTGCAAAAGAAATAGATCTTGATGATAAATTCGAGAATATGGGCGCGCAGCTTCTTAAGGAGGTAGCATCTCAGACAAACGATGCCGCCGGCGACGGAACAACGACCGCGATAGTACTCGGACGCGCTATGATAAAAGAAGGATACAGGAATATTACTGCGGGCGCAAATCCCAGGCATATAAAAGCAGGAATAGACAAAGCGGTGGCAAAAGTTGTTGAAGAGATTAAGAATCAGTCTCATCAGATAGAGAAAACAGATGAGATAGCCCAGGTTGCTTCAATATCGGCTACCGACAAAGAAGTAGGCGATTTGATAGCGCAGGCAATAGACAAAGTAGGAAAAGACGGAGTCATATCCGTTGAAGAAGGAAAGAGTTCTGAAACGCATCTTGACGTAGTTGAAGGTATGCAGTTTGACAGAGGGTATCTTTCTCCTTATTTTGTCACTGACTCGGAAAGGATGGAGGCGGTTCTTGAATCCCCTTATATTCTTATTACGGATTCTAAAATATCCAGTATGCAGGATCTCCTGCCGCTTCTTGAAAGTATAGCCAAATCGGGTAAACCGCTTGTTATAATTTCTGAAGACGTAGAAGGCGAAGCTTTGGCCACATTGGTGGTAAATAAGCTTAAAGGCAGCCTGAAGACTATGGCCATAAAAGCTCCGGGGTTCGGAGACAGAAGGAAAGAGATGCTTGAAGATATAGCAGTTCTTACCGGCGGTCAGGTCATATCCGAAGACCGCGGAATGAAACTGGAAAGCGCGGACATAAATATGCTGGGAACCGCAAAACGGGTAGTGTCGGATAAAGAAGACACAAAAATAATAGGCGGCGACGGAAAAAAATCCGACCTTAAAGCAAGAGTAGCTCAGATAAGAAAACAGGTTGAAGCCACTGACTCGGATTACGATAAGGAAAAACTTGAAGAACGCCTGGCTAAACTTGTCGGCGGAGTAGCGGTTATTAAAGTAGGCGCGGTGACTGAAACCGAGATGAAATCCAAAAAATTCAAAGTTGAAGACGCTGTAAATGCAACAAGAGCGGCTGTTGACGAAGGTATAGTAAACGGCGGTGGCGTAGCGCTTCTTAACGCGGTATCGGTGCTTGACGGAATAAAAGCTGCGGATAAAGACGAGGAAGTAGGCATCAGTATAGTCCGGAAAGTTCTTGAAGCCCCGATAAGGCAGATTGCTGTAAACGCAGGCGCAGAAGGTTCTATCGTAGTTGATAAAATCAGAAATTCTGAAAAAGGAACCGGATACGATGCTGAAGCAAATGAATATACTAATATGGTAAAAAGGGGAATAATTGACCCGGTAAAAGTTGTCCGTTCGGCAATAGAAAATGCTGCGTCGGTTGCTTCTACCATACTTACCGCGGAATGCCTTATAGCCGAAAAACCTGAGGATGAATCAGGCGGCGGCGCCGGCGGCGGCGGTATGCCCGGCGGAATGGGTGGCATGGGCGGAATGGGAGGCATGGGCGGCGGTATGCCGGGCATGATGTAGGATCCCCGACCGAACGATTTTTTAAATAAAATCGTGTAAAAAAATATAACCCCTTCACTGGTTTTTAAATTCAGTGGAGGGGTTTTTTATTTCCTTAAACATTACCCTTATGTTGTCAGCGCAAAACTTGACAAATAGGAATTGCTGTATTAATATACTATCAGCCCGGAAGTGATCATAAATACAGATCAGTTGATCATAATAACAGATCAGGATATTGTAGGAAATAGATAAAAATGTTTATTGCAAAGCAAAAAAGTAAAATACTGAAAATATTTTGGAAAAATCCCTCTGATGAGTTTCACATAAGAGAATTGGCCAGGTTATCAAAAGGTACTTATTCTTATGT
>JAQICQ010000147.1 GCA_027858455.1 Elusimicrobiota bacterium
AATATGCTGATTAATTAAAGTTAAACCAAGGAAGGGAAGAGTCGGCGAGCAGAAAGAAAATATGATAAGTAAAATCACTGAAATCGGAGCATCCGCTGTCGGCTGTCCAACCGAAGACATTATTTGTAAATATGATATATGATAATGATAATTTGTAAATGAGTGCCGGAAGCCTAAAAGTATAATAACACTGCGGTTGATAATAACTAGTATTTTATTAAAAAGAGAGAAGCCGGTGATTTTTAAAACTCAATTTGACAAACACAAAAAAATATATTAAATATATATAAAGAAAGCATATTGTGAAATATTTCACAAGCCAAAAATTTACAGGGATTTATGTTAAACAAAGCAACGGTTGAACGGTTAATTATTTATAACAGGGTAATAAAGGAATTAAAAGCCCAAGGTGAAAAGTGGGTAACTTCTACTGATATTGCCCGGGCTCTTTCAAAAACACCGTCGCAGGTAAGAAGGGATATTTCTTCTCTCGGCCGTAAAGGCAAGCGAGGGGTCGGATATAATATAAAGAAACTCATTAATGATTTAGACAGTGTTTTGGGACTTAACGATGAGCATTGCGTGGCTTTAATAGGAGCGGGAAATTTAGGGCGCGCTCTCATAGGATATCCGGGTTTTAAGAGGGAAGGGTTTATATGCCGGCTTATTATAGATAACGATCCGGAGAAGATAGGCTCAAAAATTTCCGGGATAAAAGTTGAATCTTCTGAAGGACTGGCAAAAAAAGTTGCCCGGAAAAAAATAGCTATAGCAGTAATTACTGTCCCGGCGGAAGCTGCCCAGAAAGTTGTTGACAGTGCAGTTGCCGGAGGGATAAAAGAATTATTAAATTTTGCGCCGGTTAAAATTTATGTTCCGGAAGGTGTAAATATAAGGTATGTAGATTTAGCTCTTGAAATGGAAAATTTAGCATACTCGTTAAACTACAGAAAAAAGAATAAATGATATATAAGGCAGAAAAAGAAAATATAGCAGAACATTTAGATATATGGTCTAATTCGTATAAACTATATGTTCCGTCGGAGACGGGCGAACTTGTTTTATATGAAACAAAACAAGAAATAAACTGGCAGCAGGTTCCTGTTTGGGGAGGAATAAAAGAATTTGTTTTTCCGGGAAGAAACCGGGTAGTCGGCAATGATGAGAATAAGAAAACAAAACCGGTTATGCTTGTCGGGGTCAGAGGATGCGACCTCCGTGCACTTGTCGAGGTTTTTGATAAAATATTTCTCGAACAGGAGCCGGCCGACACCGTCTATAAAAAATTACGGGAAAATTTAACTCTTGTATCGGTAGATTGCAGGGAGCCTGCCGAAACTTGTTTCTGTACTGCTGTCGGTGGAAATCCTTACGGCGAAAAAGGGTTTGATTTGAATATCTCATTTTTAAATGACGAAGTTCTTATGGAAACCGCTTCCGGTAAAGGAGAGAAGCTTTTTGAAAACATAAAACTTCCGAAAGCATCTAAAGAAGATATTAAAAAACGAGATGACATAAGAGATACATCCGAGCGGGCAGTTAAAATAAATTTTAAAAGAGATTACAAAAAAGATAATTTCAGAGAAAAGATAGAGAACAACAACGATAAAAAATACTGGGAAGAAAAAGCAGAGGATTGTATGATATGCGGAGGATGCAATTTTGCCTGCCCTACTTGTTACTGCAATCTTTTAGACGAAGTATCAGATAGTAAAGAAATTAAGAAAGTACTCCAGTGGGATTCCTGTCAGCTTAAAGGCTACGCGAGAGTAGGTGGCGGGGCAAATCCCAGACCTGATTTATGGGAGAGATTCAGGCAGAGATATCTCTGTAAGTTCAGGATAATGGATGAGGAATTTTCTGTCCCCGGATGTACCGGGTGCGGCAGATGTATATCTGTCTGTCCTGCTGATATCGATATAAGGGAAACAATAGAAGGGTTGCTGTGAAGCGCAAAGAAAATAAATGAGTGCCGAGAAATTAAAAAATCCTTATAATCCCATAAAAGCAACAATTGTTAATATAATTGTTAATGCGCCTGATATAAAGACATTTAAGCTTGAGCTTGAAGAACCTATTGAATTTGCCACAGGCCAGTTTATACAGCTCACAGTTCCGGGAATAGGGGAAGCTCCTTTCACCCCGTCTTCAAAACCCGGCAGGGGAAAAAATATAGATATAACTATAATGAAAGTAGGGGTAGCCACCGGAGTTCTTCATAAAATGAAAGCCGGGGCAAAAGTAGCCATTCGCGGGCCTTACGGAAACGGATTCCCTCTTGATAAAATAAGGGACAGGGAGCTTCTGATAATAGGCGGAGGAGTGGGGTTGGCGCCGCTGAGAACTTTGATTTACGAGGTTATGGAAAATAAAGAAAGGTATCCGAGGCCGCTCCTGCTTTACGGGTGTAAAACTCCCGAAGGGATATTATATAAGGATAGTTTTTCGGACTGGGAAGAGGATTTTGAGATTCACCGGACGGTTGATAATCCCAATGAGGAGTGGCAAGAATGTAAGGGTGTGGTCACCACTCTTTTTGATAAAATTAAAGTTGATACAGATGAGTGCGCGGCGGTAATCGTAGGCCCCCCCGTTATGATGAAATTTGCCGCCCTGGAGCTGGAAAACATGGGGATTTCTCCGGAAAGAATAATAGTTTCTATGGAGAAGAACATGACCTGCGGCTTCGGGAAATGCCGCCACTGCCTGCTGGGGGATTATTATGTCTGCAAAGACGGCCCGGTATTTACATATAAACAGGTAAAAGGAATACCCGGTGCCTGGGATTAAAAGATGTATATAATAGATATAGATAAATGTTATCAGTGTAAAAAATGCGCGGATGTCGCGCCCGGACTTTTTACTCTCATAGAAGAGGGTATAAGAGAAATTGTCTGCAGAAAGTGCCGGAAACCGAACTGCGTGGAGGCATGCCCAGAAGACGCGCTTGAAACAGTTGACGGAAAATTAAAAAGATATACTATGAAATGCGTATCCTGTAAACAGTGTTCATATGCTTGTCCGGTAGGAGCAAATCCGTCTATGGTATTAAATTACAGGACATTTCCTTCTCATATAAATATAGAGAAGGTAATAAAAATATGCAGAAAAAATGCTGTTTCAAAGGAAGAAAAAATTCCGGAAGACGCGGTAAAGATAAATGAAATTTATGCTGTAAGGGCAGCTGAATGGAAATGATATTTTTTGATTACATAATTTTCCCGGGGATACTCTTTACTCTTGCCGCGGCAATGGCTGTATCCTGGATAGACAGGAAGGTTACAGCTCTTTTGCAGTGGAGAGTAGGTCCGCCGGTTTTACAGCCGTTTTACGATTTTTGGAAACTCTTTAAAAAAGAGACGGTCATCCCGAAGGGCGGAAGCGTAATGGTTTTTTTGCTTTCTCCGGCAGTAAGTTTTTCGGCGCTTATTTTAGTATCTGTAATACTCCTTAAGACCACTCTGACATCCATGGCTTATATCGGAGATATTTTTGTAGTTATCTATCTGCTTTTAATTCCCTCGATTGCGGTTATAATGAGCGGAGCCGCATCATCAAATCCGCTGGCTTCTCTGGGCGCTTCAAGAGAAATGAAGATGGTTCTTTCTTATGAACTTCCTTTTATCCTGGCGGTATGCGTGGTTTTAATAAAGACCGGCGGAATAACAGATCTTGCGGGAATTGTCGCATATCAGAATGTCCACGGCGCTTTTATCGGATCTCTTTCGGGTTTCCTGGCTTTTGCGGTTACAGTAGTTTGTTTTCAGTCAAAGATGGCTCAGGTGCCTTTTGATATACCCGAAGCCGAACAGGAGATAATGGGAGGAGCGATGATTGAATATTCCGGCCCTCCTCTGGCTCTTTTTGTGGCCGCCAGGTGGATATTGATGGCTCTTTTACCGCTATTAATAACAATGCTTTATTTAGGGGGCATACATTCGGCTTTAGGCATCCTTAAATATGTAGGAGTGGTGGTATTGGTGATTTTAATAAAAAATACTAATCCCCGGCTGAGGATTAATCAGACTCTGAGGTTTTTCTGGGGGATTGTTACCGGTGTGGCGGCAGTAAGCATAATACTGGCGTTTTTAGGATTATGAGTAAAGTATTCGCAAAATCCATCTGGGTGTATCATTTTGCGGCGTCGCCGTGTAATAACTGTGATATAGAAATACTTGATACTCTTACGCCTAAATTTGATGCTGAAAGATTCGGGGTGAAACTTGTAGGCAGCATCCGTCATGCCGACTGTATGCTTATTACCGGCGCATTAAATTCAAAAGTTCTGCCGAGGTTAAAAAGGATTTTAAAGCAGGCGCCCGAGCCTTTCTTTGTTATAGCCATAGGAACCTGCGCTCTTGATCTGGGGGTTTTCAGAGGTTCTTATAATGTTGTAGGACCTGTTGATAAACATATTAAAGTTGATGTATATGTTCCGGGATGTCCTCCGAAACCCGAAGCAATGCTCGCAGGTGTTGTCAAATTAAAAGAAAAAGTTTTAGCAGGCGAAAAGAAAAAAGGAGTAAAAAAATTGTGAAGGAAACTCTTGATATAATTAAAAAGAATTTTGGAAAAAAAATTCTTAATATAAAAGTACACAATAAAAAAAGAATTTATATTGAAATATCGCCGGAATATATAAAATCCGCCGTTGAATTTATGTTTAACCGCCTTAAATGCAGGTTTTCCATAGCAACCGGCACAGACGAGAGAGAGTATATAGAAATACTTTATCATTTTTCTTTTGACCGTAAGGGAATATTTTATACTTTGAGAACAAAGATTGATTCTAAAAAACCTGAAATAGAGACCATTACCGATATTATTAAAGGGGCGAAATGGATTGAAAGAGAGCTGCATGAACTTATGGGGATTAGTTTTAAGGGAAATGACGATTTAAGAAATCTTTTACTGTCGCCTGACTATAAGGGCAGAAAGTATCCGTTGAGGAAACAATGAGTAAAGAAAAGAAAAAAGTTACAGAGATACCGATAGGCCCGTATCATCCACTGCAGGAAGAACCGGAATTTTTCCGTCTTCAGGTAGAAGGGGAAAAAGTCGTAGGCCTGGAGATTGAGCTTGGATATAATCACAGGGGTATAGAAAAACTTTCCGAGAGCAAAAGTTTCGACCAGATTCTGTTTCTTGTAGAAAGAATATGCGGTATATGTTCCACGTCGCATCCTTTTGCCTATGTAAACGCCGTAGAAGACCTTGCCGGATTTAAAATACCCGAAAAAGCAAAATATATAAGGACTATAGTAGGGGAAATGGAGCGGATACATTCCCATCTTCTCTGGCTGGGGCTTGCAGGCCATTTTCTCGGATATAATACAGTATGGATGTGGAGCTGGAAATACAGGGAGCCTCTTTTAGAGATATGCGAGAAGGTTTTCGGCAACCGTCAGCATTACGCAATGATGAAAATCGGCGGTGTCAGAAGAGATATAGATATTTCTAAAGGAAACCTTATAAAGAAAGGAATGGAAGATCTTTTACCGAAACTTGATATGCTCCAAAAAGCAGTTGAAGACGATCCTGTAATAAGAGCCCGTCTTAAAATTGCAGGAACTTTACCTAAAAAAGAGGCCAGGGAATACTGTGTGGTAGGTCCGACCGCCAGGGCTTCGGGTATCAATATAGACATTAGAAAAGATGACCCTTATGCAGCCTATGATTTGGTTAACTGGGATGTCTCTCTGCGTAAAGAAGGCGATGTCTATGCCAAAACTATGGTCAGGCTTGAAGAAATGAGACAATCGGCAAAAATCATAAAACAATGTGTAGATAAACTCTCGGGTTTAAAAGGGGATATAGATATTGATATCAAAGAGATACCCGAAGGGGAAGGCATAGGAAGGCACGAAGCGCCCCGCGGGGAAGTTTTTCACTATGTGAAATCTCACGGCGGGAGCGTGCCATACAGGCATAAAGTTAAAGCTCCGTCGTATGCAAATGTTCTTTCTGACGAGTTTGCCGTTATAGGGGGAACTATACCCGATGCCGCCCTTACGCTCGCTGCGGTAGATCCCTGCTACTGCTGCACAGAAAGAATGCAGGCGACAGATGAAAAAGGCCGGAAGTATTCACCCAAGGAACTTATAAAACTTTCACAGGAAAAGACAGAGGAGATAAGAAAGAAACAAGCTAAATGAATTTAGTCACTCTTATATTTACCATACCGCTGATATTGGGAATTGCCGCAATATTTATTCCCAAATTTCTCTTTAAATACGGTTCTGTTTTTGCCGGCATAACCTCGGCGGCATTAGTATGGGCGGGGATTCAGGCATTTCCTTATTACAGGCTGGAAGCTTTGGGCCGGACGCCGCTTTTAGAGGGAGGAGTGCTTTCTTTATCCCTTATAGTCCTTACCGGTATTTTTGGTTTTTTAATAACGCTTTATTCTATCGGTCACATGGAAGAAAAGAGTAGTTTTTTCTGGTCGCTTTTCTGCTGGATGCTCTCTTCTTCGGCCCTGGTATTTGTCGCTGCCGACATTATAGTCCTTATGGTGGCCTGGGGGGTAACCGGACTTATACTTGCTCTTATGATATGGCAGGACGGAAATGAAGCTGTAGGAAAAAAGACATTTATTATAGTGGGGGGTAGCGACGCTGTTTTGCTTTTTGGAATGGTAGCGATGGCTGCAACGGCCGGCACCATGCAGTTAGGTGAGATAGTTATAAAACCCGGCGCGCCTTTAGAATGGGTAATCTTCGGATCTTTAATTATAGCGGCTTTTACAAAGGCCGGTGCAATGCCTTTTCATACATGGATTCCCGATACAGCAAAAGATGCTGCTGTTCCGGTAGTTGCGGCACTGCCTGCCTCTATAGATAAGCTGCTGGGAATATATCTTTTAAAGAAAATATTTATTGACTGGTTTGTTTTTACCCCCGGGAAAAGCACTCTTCTTATGGTTATAGGGGCTTTTACAGTTATTGCCGCTGTGTTTATGGCCCTATCCCAGCATAATTTAAGAAGGCTGCTTGGTTACCATGCGGTATCGCAGGTCGGATATATGATTATGGGCATAGGAACGGGCACTCCTATAGGTATAGCCGGCGGATTGCTCCATATGGTTAACAATGCTATCTACAAACAGGGGCTCTTTCTTGGAGCCGGAGTGATAGAAAAAGAGACCGGAACTTCAAAACTTGAAGACCTAGGAGGTCTTTATAAAAATTTCCCTGTTACATTTTTAAGTTTTACTATCATGGCCATGGCTATTTCGGGGATTCCCCCGCTTAACGGCTTTTTGTCAAAGTGGATGATATATCAGAGTATAGTTAAAACATCAA
Source organism: Elusimicrobiota bacterium (assembly GCA_027858455.1). Classification (GTDB taxonomy): domain Bacteria; phylum CG03; class SLGR01; order SLGR01; family JAGXOG01; genus JAGXOG01. Next base: position 7,305 of record JAQICQ010000147.1, read on the forward strand.
ATTCCGGCGGAGTTATGTGGGTTGTTTATTTAACCGCTGCGATTTTCGGTTCAGTACTGACGCTGGCTTCTTTTGTCAAAATAATACATGCAGCATTTTTAGGTCAGCCGGCTAAAGGAAGAAAAACCCACGGAGAAAATATTTCATGGCAGGTTCCGGCATTGGTTATTTTACCGCTTGCCTGCATAGTACTGGGTGTTTTTCCGGAACAGACAGTTTACCCACTACTTGAAAAAGTTACCGGACCAATAGCTATATCCGGCATATATAAACCTATGATGGCCGCAGCGCTTTTGATTTTCGGCGCGGGGTTTGCTCTGCTTGCCTATGTGGTTTTTAAAGTATCGGGATACCGTATATCCGAGCCTTATATAGGAGGGGAAAAAATCACACCGGCCATGCGAGTTTCAGGGGTGGAGTTTTATACCACAATAGAAAGTATAAGGCCGTTTAAAAAAATATATAATTTTGCGCGCAAAGGATATTTTGATATATATGAACTGCTTAAAGAATTTGTCTTTTACTGGATAAAACTTTTAAGATGGATTCATGACGGGGTAATTACAACATATATATTATGGGTAATTATAGGGACAGTTGTATTAATGTTCGGATTTTTAAAATGATAGAATTATTTTTAATATTAAATATTATTGCTGCAATTATAGCGCTGGAATCAAAGAATCTTCTTTCTTCGATTATATCACTCGGAGGTGTAGGTTTCGGACTGGCTATAATAATGCTTTTTCTCGGCGCGCCGGATGTTGCTATAGTACAGATACTTGTTGAAGTTGTCCTTTTGATAATACTCATAAGGTCAACGATAGACAGGGATCACACCCGGATAAAATGCCATAAAGAATTTTTCTCTCTGGTAACTGGAGGCGCTTTTTTAGGGGTTATGCTGATATTTGTTATACTGGCTCTTCAGGATCTGCCCCAGTTCGGGACAGCGATGGCTTTCGGCCCGGACAGGATAATACCTTCTCTTGAGTATCTTTCCGGCAGTCTGAGCGAGACAGGAGCGCCTAATGTAGTTACCTCGGTTCTTTTGGATTACCGCGGCTATGACACTCTCGGTGAGGCGACAGTCCTTTTTGCTGCCATAATTGGAGCGCTGGCTATTTTAAGAAAAACTAAGGCGGAAAAAAAATCAAAAGATGAAAAATAATAAAGGTATGACAGAGATAGTAAAGACCATAACCTCTCTTGTAGAGCCGGCAATACTTCTTTACGGCATACATATTACTCTCTACGGACATCTTACTCCCGGCGGCGGGTTTGCCGGCGGTATGATACTGGCATTTTTATTTATACTTTTGTTTATAGCATACGGAAAAGACGAGGCGTTTAAAAAACTTAAGTTCCCTCAGGAGCATATATTTGATTCTATCGGTATTATCGGTCTCTTATTTCTTTTAAGTATGATTTTTTTTGCCGGCGGACATTATGCCCTCGAGCTGATTAATAAAGTTTATTCGGGCAGAGCGTATCATCTTTTTTCCGCCGGGCCAATGATGCTTGAAAATATTGCAATAGCTGTAAAGGTAGGGGCGTCGGTATTTATGGTTTTTGCGGTTTTATCGGTTTTCGGCAAGGAGAAAAAAAATGATTAGTCTTCCCGTAACTTACAGCCTCTGCTTAGTATTGTTTTTTATAGGCCTTTACGGCATAGTCACAAAAAAGAATGCGGTAAAGATAATAATATCAATAATAATAATGGAAAATTCCGTTAATCTTTTTCTTCTTTTAGTGGGATACCGCAAAGATGGGATTGCACCTATTATGACAGAGGGCATGTCGGTAGAAAAATTTGTCTCCGGCGCAGTGGACCCTCTTACCCAGGCGATGGTGCTTACTTCAATAGTGATAGGTCTGTCGGTTGTTGCGTTGATGGTGGCAATAGCTATTCGTATTTACGAGAGGTTTAATACTTTTGATGTATCAGAAATAAAGGATTTAAAAGGATGACTTTGCTTCCCCTTATTGTACTTATACCGTTGGCTGCGGCTTTTATAGTTGCTCTGCTTGATTTTATAAAAGATGATTTCACAAGAGAACTGGCCATGGATATAGTATCGGGCATATCAATACTGTCCGCGCTTATTATATCCATAGTGCTCTTTGGAAATTACGGCACTTACGCCATGGCAGGCTGGAAATTCCCGGTCGGTATAATACTTGTTCTTGATGGTTTCAGCGCGCCGGTCCTGGTAATAACAAACTTTGTGGCCTTAATGTGTCTGCTCTTTTCTTATGATTACATAAAAAAATACGGTGCCAAGGAAAAATATTATGCTCTCTTTTTGCTTATGCTTGCCGGTATGAACGGCGTTATAGTTACGGGCGACATATTTAATCTCTATGTCTTTTTAGAAATTGCTTCCGTGGCTTCTTATGCCCTGGTAGGATACGGAACTCAGAGGGAAGAGATAGAGGCGACTTTTAAATATTTAGTTCTTTCAAGTATAGGTACATCTTTTATGCTTTTGGGCATAGGTCTTGTCTATGCGCACACGGCTAATCTCAACATGGCATATATATCCGAGATACTTGCCTCATCAGGCGTTTCTGCCGGACAGGCACCGGCCAGTATCTATCTTGCCGCGGTACTTTTTATTGTTGGTTTTTCCGTAAAGGCGGCAATTGTTCCTTTTCACGCATGGCTGCCCGATGCGCATCCGTCGGCACCGGCTCCGATTTCCGCTATGCTCAGCGGGGTATTAATAAAGACAATAGGCATATATGCTTTTATAAGAGTAACTTACATTATGTTAGGCATGAATACAGGGGTTGTCCCTCAGGTTTTAAGAATTTTCGGGTCGCTCTCTATAATGATAGGCGTTCTTTTAGCTCTGGGCCAATGGGATTTCAAGAGGCTTCTTGCCTACCACTCGGTAAGCCAGATGGGTTATATTGCTCTCGGTTTCGGGCTGGCTACGCCTCTCGGTATAATAGGGGGACTTTATCATCTTCTCAACCATTCTGTCTTTAAGTCGCTGCTTTTTTTAAATTCCGGCGCCGTTGATTACCGGCTTAATACCAGAAATTTAAAAAAGATGGGGGGGCTTTCCGAAAAGATGCCGGTGACAGGCACAACCTCTATGATAGCATCGCTCTCTATTGCGGGAATACCTCCGTTTAACGGATTCTGGAGCAAGCTGGTAATAGTTATTGCCGCCATACAGGCCGGCCATCCTCTGCTTGCAATATGGGCTATAATAGGGAGCATTTTAACTCTGGCCTCTTTTGTTAAAGTACAGAGATATGCTTTCATAGGAAAGATAAAAGATTCCCTGAAAAATATTAAAGAAGCAACTGCTCTCATGCAGGTTCCTATGATAATATTAGCTCTGGCCTGTATTTTAATGGGCTTGATTTTAGTTCCTTCTATAAGAGAAGTAATACTTGACCCGGCCGCAAAGATACTGCTTGATCCTTCTAAATATATCGAATTAGTCAGGGGGGCGGCAGGATGAACAAAATAATTTCATATCTATTAATTTATATTATATGGCTGTTGCTAAGCTGGCCATTTAATCCGCTTAAGATACAGGATATTTTAGTTGGGCTGGTTGTAGCGTTTATCCCTGTAATATTATTTGTAAAAAAATCTAAGAAAAGTTTCTCGAAAAGTTCCTCAAAATTAGAAATTAAAAGAATAGGATGGGCGATACTCTATATTCCTGTCTTAATATATAATATGATAATAGCGAATTTTGATGTGCTTTATAGGATTATAAGTCCCGAACTGCCGATAAAACCCGGGATAGTTAAGATAAACACCACACTTAAAAGCTCTATGGCCAGAGCGATACTCTGTAATTCAATAACACTTACTCCGGGAACTCTTACGGTTGACATAAAAGAAGATATAATTTATGTGCACTGGATAAATATAACGACTTCAAGCCGGAATGTCGCTACAAAAAAGATTGCCGGAAGATTTGAAAAAATTTTAAAGAAGGTATTTGAATGATAGATATATATTTTATTTTTCTTTTTATAAGTTGTGCATTATGTATATACCGGATAGGCCGGGGCCCGACTCCGCCGGATAGAACTGTTGCCATAGATATATTAGGCACGGTGGTGGTGGGATTCAGCGCTCTCTTTACTTTAACGACAGATACAGATTTTTATTTGAATATTGCTTTATCGTGGGCTCTTTTAAGTTTTATAGGCACGATAGCGCTTGCAAAATACCTTGAAGGCAAAAATTTCGATGAGTGAGCGACCAACGGAAGTCCCGTAGGGGCAAATTTATTTGCGAGGGCAAGAAGAGGTAGTTTGAAAAAAGAAATTATAAGGACAGAAACTATATAAAATTAATATGTACTACTTAGGAATAACAATAATAGGAATAGGAATATTTTTTAATCTTGCGGGCTGTGTGGGCCTGATAAGGTTTCCGGATGTTTACAATCGTCTTCAGGCAGCTACAAAATGCGTAACTTTGGGGACCAGCTCTATACTTTTCGGAATATTTGTAATAAAAGGTTTTACGCCCGCCGGGACCAAGGCTCTTCTTGTCATGCTTTTTGTACTAATAACTTCCCCGACAGGAGCGCATGCTCTTGCCCGTGGGGCATACAGGTACGGCGTTAAACTGTGGAGCGGTTCAAAAAAAGATGAATACAGCGAGGAATTTAATCAGAAAGACATTAAAATTTCTGATGAGCGGTCTCGTGAACTGTCTGATGAACGGTTCGGAGAAGAATAAATCATGAAATGGCCTAAACTCAGAGAATTAAAAGAAGCAGTAACGGCAATATTTTCTAAAAGATATACCACAAGGTTCCCAAAAGAGCCGAGTCCTGCAGCAGAAGGGTTCCGCGGGGTTCCCGAGCCGGACGATGATTGGTGTATAGGCTGTGAGGCCTGCAGTGAGGTATGTCCGGCGGATGCAATCCTTATTCATGACGACAAAGAAAAAGGCAAACGCGTAATAGAACGGCTTTACGACAGATGCATATACTGCGGGCAGTGCGAGCTTCTCTGTCCTCAGCCTGAACCGGGAGTTAAGCTTTCAACAAATTATAACCTTACCGATTATTCCCGGGAAAATATGAAAAAAGAGCAGGAATTTAAACTTATAGTATGCTCGGAGTGCGGGGAAAGCATTGGAACCGAAGACCAAATTTTGGCAACTATTGACAGAATCGGTATTGAGAAAGCTTATTCTTCGCCGGACCTTATTCTCGCCCGGCAGGGAGCAGCTATAAAACCGGTCCCCGGAACAGTTAAACGAAAAGAAGTGACCCGGTCTGATATATTTAATTTACTCTGTCCTGTCTGCCGTCACAAAGTTTATAAAGAAGAAGCTGAAAAATAACTATCCTTTTATGGATACGGACCGATTAAAGAGGGCCGGACGGATTGTAGTTATGGGGGTCGGCAATCCTGACAGGGGGGATGACGCTGTAGGGGCCTATGTGGCAGAAATCCTTATTAATGCCGGATACAGTAATGTGTTTAACTGTCTCTCTGTGCCGGAAAACTATCTTGTCAAAGTTAATGCCCTTAATCCGGATACAATTATTATCGCAGATGCGGTAAATATGAATGAGAGTCCCGGGTTTTTTAAGTTAATTGAACCCGAGAAAATCCAGCAGGGAATTACAACTCATAATGCCGGACTTGATATGATAGCGGAGTTTTTAAGGATGTCGGGCAAGGCAGAAATATTAATACTTGCGATACAGCCTGAAACTGTCAGTGGAGCTGCTTCTATGGGACCGGCTGTAAAAAAAGCGGCAGATGAAATAATTGAGCGGTTAAAAGAGGTAATTTAGTTATGCATGAATCGGTAAAAGCAAGAGAAATAGAAGAAAAGATAAAAGATAAAGCTCTTAAAAAGGGTATAGACAGTATAAGTAAAGTTGTTATAAAGGTAGGGAAAGGCGAAGGTGAATCACGCGAGGATATAGAGCATATAGTAAAAGAGCATATGAACCTTAAAAATTTTGATATCGTTGAAGAAAGTATAGTTCTTATATGCCGGAATTGCGGCAATTCCTATACGGATATAGAGTCCATAAATTGTCCGGAGTGCGGCTCCTATAAACTTGATATACATAAAGGCATGGGGGTTGAAGTAATAAGTGTCGCGTAGCTGTTTTTTAGTTACCGGAATTGTTCAGGGGGTGGGTTTCAGGCCTTTCGTCTATAAAGCGGCAAAGAAATCAGGACTTAAAGGGATGGTGAAAAATACCGGGGCAGGTGTTATCGTAGAAGTCGAGGGGCCGGGCGATATGATAGTCCTGCTGAAAAAAGACATTAAAAACAACAATCCCCCCGCTTCCGAAGTAAATTCTATAAAAGAGATCGAAACAACAGATAAAAGTTTCACTAACTTTACCATTGTAAAAAGTTCCGGAAGTCCGGGAGCCACATTAAATATTCCGCCCGATATTGCAATTTGCGACGAATGCAGGAATGATATCAGTAATCTCGATGACCGGCGTTATGATTATCCGTTTACTACCTGTCTTAACTGCGGGCCCAGGTTCAGCATATTAAAAGAACTTCCCTATGACCGCAAAAGCATAACTATGGATGATTTTAAAATGTGCGGTTTCTGCCGCAGGCAGTACAACAATATTAAAAACAGGCGTTATCACGCTCAGCCGATAGCCTGCCCGGAGTGCGGCCCCAAATATTCCTTTAAAGGTAAATCAGGCATTCAGGCCATTAAGTCAGCGGCAAAATATTTAGCCGGCGGCGGCGCGCTGGCTTTAAAAGGGTGGGGCGGATATCATCTTATAGGCGACGCTGAAAGTAAAGAGACAGTAAGAACAATAAGAGAGCTTAAAAAGAGAGAATACAAACCCCTTGCTCTTATGGCGGATTCAATATCAGATATTAAAAAATATTGTCGGGTGAGTTCCGCTGATGAGGAATTATTAAAATCATTCCGCCGCCCCATAGTTTTATTAGAAAAAAGAAGTAAGAATAAAGTAACTGAAGCAGCAGCGCCTCAAAATATGGCGGTGGGGTTTATGCTGCCATACAGCGCGGTTCATTACATGCTTTTTAAATATTCTTTACTTAAGGTAATAGTGGCGACCAGTTTAAACAGGGCCGGTGAACCTACCATAATTAATCGTTGTGACGCATCGGATTATGGTGATATCCCAAAACTTGAGCATAATTTAAAGATAAGTTTAAGGAGTGATGATTCGGTAATTAAAAGTATCCCGGAAGAAAACATTATGTTAAGGAGAAGCCGGGGTTATGTTCCCCGGCAGATTCCCCTGCCGGGAAGCCTGGATTGTCTGACTTCCGGAGCCGGGCAGAACAGTTCTTTCTGTTTTGCCAGAGAAGGCAAAGCTATGCCTTCCCAGTATACGGGTAATTTAAATAAAATTAAGGCAACCGGCGACTATAAAGAGATGATTGAGAAATTTAAAACGATATGGGGTTTTAAACCGGTTGCGCTTGGATGCGATATGCATCCTGGATACGGTTCAAGCCGGGTTTTCAAACAATTGTCAAACGAATGGGGTCTTGATTTAAAAAAAATTCAGCACCACCATGCTCATCTTGCCGGGTGCGCCGCTGAGAATAAGCTTAAAGGCGATTTTATAGGAGTTGCTTTTGACGGTATGGGTTACGGCCCCGGCGGTGAAATTATGGGCGGAGAGTTTATGAAATTTAATTATCACAAATATTCCCGTAGGGGATATCTCAAACCCCGTCGTCAGCCGGGAGGAAATACAGCCGCCAAAGAACCGTGGCGTATGGCGGTTAGTTATCTAAAAGGAAGCGGAGTTGATATTAAAAAAACTGATCTTTCAGTAAATCCCCGGAATTTAACTGCGCTAAATAAGATGATTGAAAAAGGGATTAATTCTCCTTTCACAACTTCGGCAGGCCGTCTTTTTGATGCTGTCGCCGCAATGGCCGGAATTGTTTCACATAACACATATATTGCCCGCGCTCCGATAGCCCTTGAGAGTTTGGTAAGGAAAAGATATTTAAACAGTAGCTATGATTTTGATATAATAGATAAAGAAAAATCTTTTGTAATAGATACGGACGGTATTATTAGGGGGGTTGCCCGCGATATCCGGCAAAAAGCCGGACCGGAAAAGATTGCCTCTAAATTCCATTATACAATTGCGGCAATTGCAGTTGCCGGATTAGAAAAATTAAAAGAGGAAACAGGGCTGGACAGGGCATGTCTGTCCGGCGGAGTTTTTTGTAATTATTATCTTACTCCGCTTATAAAAGAATTAATTAAAGATAAAGAGATTAAAATATATACGCACCGGCTTGTTTCGCCGGGTGATAACGGGATTTCTTACGGCCAGGCGGCGGTTTTGTCCGGAAAAGACTCTGGAACAAAGTCGGAAAAGAGTCGGGAACAAAGTCAGGAAAAGACTCTGGAACAAAGTCGGAAAAGGAATAGGGAGGTATAAAATAATATGTGTTTAGCGGTACCGGTAAAGATAGTAGAAATAAATAAAGAGGGAGCGACCAACGGAAGTCCCGCAGGGGCGACCGGAGAGGTTGCCGGGGTAAGAAGAGAAGTAAATACCGGGTTTTTAAAGGATTTAAAGATAGGTGATTATGTATTGCTCCATGCCGGGTTTGCAATTCAAAAAGTTGATACCACAGAGGCCAAAAAGACCCTTAAAATCTGGGAAGAGATAGAGGAGGACGCTAAAGAATGAAATATATTGACGAATACAGTGATTCAAAAGCAGTAGCATTTCTTCTTGGGAAGATAAGTGAGCTCTCTTTAAAAATCGGCCGCAAGGTGAGAATTATGGAAGTCTGCGGCACCCATACTATGAATATCGGCCGCTCGGGATTAAGAAAAACCTTGCCGGAAAACTTAAAACTTCTTTCCGGACCGGGATGCCCGGTCTGCGTGACCCCGCCGGAATATCTTTCTGCCACAATGGGGTTGCTTGAGGGAGGAGCGATAATAACAACATTCGGCGATATGACTAAGATACCCGACAGCAGGGGGCGTAAACTTTCGGAATATCCCGAAACAAAAGTAAAGTTTCTTTATTCTCCGGCCGATGCTCTTAAAATCGCAAAAGAAAACCCCGCAAAAGAGATAGTATTTTTAGGTGTGGGGTTTGAAACTACCGCCCCGCTTATTGCCGCTGTCATAGAGAGAGCGAAAAAAGAAAAAATAAATAATTTTTCCTGTTTTTCCTCACATAAAGTCATGCCTCCAGCGCTTAAAGCTCTGGCCGACGACCGACAGAGCCGGGTTGACGGTTTTCTTTTGCCGGGCCATGTGTCGGTAGTGATAGGCCGAAAAGGGTATGAAGGACTCGATATAAGGGGGGCAATCGCCGGTTTTGAGCCTACCGATATTTTAAGGGGGGTCAAAGAATTGCTTGAGCAGATAACCGGCGATGAGAAGAAAATTGTAAATTGTTATAAAAGGGCGGTCAGAGAAAAGGGAAACAGCGCCATGAGGGAAATTTTATATAAAGTATTTAAACCTGCCGATGCAAGATGGAGAGGGATGGGAAATATTCCCGGCAGCGGCCTGGCCATTAAGGATGAATATGCCCGGTGGGATACTGTAGAAAAATTTAATTTATCCCTGTCTGCCGAACCCGAACCGGAAGGATGCCGCTGCGGAGAGGTGCTGAAAGGCCGGTGCATTCCCCCTGATTGCAGCCTCTTTCAGAAAAGCTGCACTCCCCAAAATCCTGTCGGTCCCTGTATGGTTTCTTCGGAGGGGGCGTGTAATGCGTATTTCAGATATGAGGTAGCACATGATGAAGAATAAATATATTAAAAAAGAAGACGGTTACGGGGGTCAAGCAACCCGTCGGCTTATAGAGGAAATTATAATTCCGGTTGTAGATAATCCCGCGGCCGACAGGATGGACGACAGCGCATTACTTAAAGTTAAAACCCGGAATATTCTTTTTTCTACAGACGGGTATGTTGTTAAACCTCTTTTTTTCCCCGGCGGAGATATAGGCCAGCTTGCCGTCAGCGGAACCATAAACGATATTATAGCCCAGGGGGGGGAAGCTAAATTCATCTCGGCAGGAGTTATTGTTGAAGAAGGGTTTCTTATAGATAATTTTAAAAAGATTATAGAATCGGCTGCTGCCGAAGCCCGCTCTGCCGGTGTGGAGATAGTATGCGGAGATATTAAAGTGGTTGAACCCGGCGCTGCCGACGGAATATTTATAACTACCGCAGGTATAGGGGAGCGGATAAACGGCTTATTCAGAGATGGGATTTCTCCCAGAGACGAAGTGATAGTTACCGGAGCGGTTGCAGAACACGGAGCGGCTATATTTCAAGCCAGAAACGATATCTTAGAGGGGACATTAGAAGGAACAGCCGTAATAAAGAGCGATGTTGCGGCGTTAAACGGACTTTACGGGACTATGGAAAAATATTCAGCGGATATAAAATTTATGAGAGACCCGACAAGAGGTGGTTTGGCGGAAGTTGCGATGGAACTTGCAGAAATGGCAGGTATGTCGGTAGAGCTTAGCCAAAAAGCTATTCCGGTCAAGGATTGGGTAAAAGGGCTTGCCTATATTACAGGAATAGACTATCTTTACCTTGCCTGCGAGGGGAGGATGGTAATTATATGCGGTGCAGGTAAGGCGGAGGGTATTGTAAAGAGTTTAAAAGCCGACGGGTTCAGTGATGCCGCAAGGATCGGTGAAATAAAAACAGGAAACGGAGCATCTTTAAAGACTGCGGCCGGCGGAGCCCGGTATCTTACTTCGGGCGAGATAGCCCAAATTCCACGCATTTGTTGACAATAGCAATTCAATTTATATAATAATGAGGTAAGTTATGATAAAAATAATACACATTAAGGAGGTATTATGAAGAAATTATTAGTTATAGGTCTTGTAGTCGGGTTGCTTTCGGCGCCTGCTTTTGCAGTGCAGAAAAAAGCTTCGGTTACAACTAATCCGTTTAGCTTAATGTTTGGAATAATGGGTCTTGAAGGTAACTTTGCCGTAGGCGACAGTGTCAGCATACCGGCGTCTTTAAGTTATTTCAGCTATGAAGATACAACTGACTTAGTTGGGTTTTATGAAGAAACAGGTACAATTTCAATAATAGGTTTGGGTACAGGTCTAAGGTATTACTGGCAGGGTAACGCCATTAATGGCTGGTATCTCGGTGGTATCATAAATATGAATATTCTTTCTTTAGATTATGAGAAAAAATATTATGGTGGAGCTGAGTATACCGGCAGTGCAAGCGCTTCAGTAATTGGAATGGGCTTCCTTATAGGCTATCAGGCTATATGGGAAAGCGGTTTCACACTTGATGCAGGTCTCGGTATGACTAAATATACTTTGCCTGATTTTGATGTGGAAGCAGAAGCTTCAGGTGGTGCTACAAAGGATGAAACTTTTGAAGGAGTATCACTTACTCTACCTTCAATAAAACTTGCATTAGGTTACGCTTTCTAAGAAAGTTTAATTTAAGCATAGTTTAGATAAGAAGGGGCAGTTTTTATTAAACTGTCCCTTTTTTATTTTCTTTCTCTTTTTCTTTTATTTTTTTCCAGTTTTCAAGTATCTCTTCTGTTGAAGATACTTTTGTGTCTCCAAAGACATGAGGATGGCGCCGGGTAAGTTTTTTAATTATACCCTCAAGGACTTCATTTATATTAAATTCCCCTTTTTCTTTTGCTATCTGAGAATGAAAAATTATCTGATATAGGAGGTCGCCCAGCTCCTCCTGAAGGTTTAATGTGTCTTTGTTTTTTATGGCATCTATAACTTCCTGCGTTTCTTCTTTTAAGAAAGGAGCGAGAGATTCATGAGACTGTTCTTTGTCCCACATACACCCGTCAGGTCCACGGAGCAAGTCGCAGAGTTTAACGAGTTCAGTAAAGAGTAATTCTGTCTTATTATCCATAATAAGCAAATACCATAAAATTTGACAAAAATCAAATAATCATATATAAAACAACAAATAGTTGCGGGGTGGAGCAGTCTGGTAGCTCGTCGGGCTCATAACCCGGAGGTCATTGGTTCAAATCCAATCCCCGCTACCAACTTTATCTTTACATATAAATCTTTTCAAGATACTTCTCTTTATTTTCCGGCTATCCGTCAGAGGGCCTGTCTATTTACAATATTTTTTTTATCTGTTAATATTAATATATGAAAAATGACCCGAAAGAAATATTAAAACAGAAACGGCTCGGCGAGATTTTAAAATCCCTTGATTTTATTGATGATGAAGAGTTAAAGAAAGTTCTGGAAAAGCACAAAAATTCAGACATGAAAATAGGCGAAGTTCTGTCGTCCATGGGGTTTGCCGACCGCGAGGTCATTCTTTCTATAGTAGGCAAACAGATGGGCCATCCTTATATAAAAGTTTCCGAATACGGAAATATACCCGGAGAGATACTTAGGTATGTCCCGGAAGTTACAGCCCGGAATAACATGATGATCCCCTTTGACAGAGAAACAGACAGATTAAAAGTTGCCATGAGCGATCCTCAATCCGAAGAGGTCAGAGCGGCGCTGTCCATACTTTCAGGGTTGGAAGTAGAAGCATACCTTACTTCCGAAGACGAAATTCTAACTGCTATTAATAAAAACTACTAAACCCGGGATTTAGCTTCTTTTTCAAGCTGAATTAGAGAGATGTGTTCACGGGTAAGGAAAAACATACCCACGGCAAGAATAGTAAGTATCTGGACGGCATGTATGAGCAATATGAATGCCGCGCCCTGGGATTTTCCCATGCCGAGAAGAAGACAGGCGCCGATGCCGGCGGCTTCATATACTCCTATAAAACCCGGCGAAGACGGTATTGATATCCCGAGAGCTACTAATGTCATAACAAGAATAGAGCCGGTGTAGGTAATCTGTTCTATACCCATTCCTTTGGCCACAAAATAAAAAGCAAGAGCGTTAATTGACCATATCCCAAGAGACATTACGACAGAAAGCAAAAGATGGTGTCCTTTTTTTAATATTTCAAGACCGTCAACAAATTCATGTATTAAATTTTCGATTTTTCTCTCTAAGGTTTTAGGTAAAAATCGCAGAATAATTCTATTTAAGAGATATAGAGTTTTTTCTTTTGAATACATAAGGCCGTAAAGCACAATTATAAGCAGTATAAGTATAGAAAGAAATATAAACCAAAGTCTTTTAATAGAGTCAGGGAAAGGATGTGAGATAAATACTATTATTGAAAGAGAGAGTATCGCAAATATATCAAGCATTCTTTCTATAACTATTGTTCCTATTGCGCTTGTTTTAGATATTTGTTCTTTCTGGCCTATTAGAAAGACCCGGATTACTTCGCCCGCCCGGAGGGGAAGGACATTATTTGCCATAAAGCCTATAAAGACATTAGAGACAAGTTCTATGTATTTAATTAATTTTATGGGCGCAAGAAGTATTCTCCATCGGAGCGCCCGCATGGAAAAATCAAAGACAACTACCGCGGCGGCAAGAATAATAAAACGGTAATCTGCTTTTTTTATCAGAGAAAAGGCCTTCACAAAATCTACATCCATCAGGGCAATCCACAGAAAAAATATACTGAGCGGGATTCCCAAAAGAAGGGTTATTTGTTTTTTCGATATTGTCATGAAACTTTTAGGTTATAGTTTCGGAAAAAGCTTTATAAACTTGAGGAGAGAATTTAGCCGGGTCGACTTTTTCTTTAGAGCCTGCCATGTAATAATATTCAAGGATAGAAATTATCTCAATCTCCGGAGTTATAGTGTCTGTGGGAATATTTTCAGGGAAACCTGTTCCATCCCGGTATCTGTGGTGTGCGGCAATAATGGGTTTAAGCTCTTTAAGCATCTTGATGCCTTTTACCATTTCTCCCCCTATTAACGGATGGAGCCGGTATCTGTTTTCGGGAGTTAAATCAATGTCTATGTTAAGTCCCACCAGTTTCGGGTTTTCTGCTCCTAAAAAACCGATATCATGAAGGAGAGCGGCGCGGTGAATTTTTTGTATGGTCTTATTGGGGAGACCAAGTTTTTCTCCTATTTGAGAAATATGCCGCGCCATGTTCCATGAATGGCCTTTTGGCGTAGGTTCGGGGGTTCCCAGCGCTTCAATTCCCATGACCATAAAGTCCATCATATTTGAAAAAGTGTTTTTTTGGTCTGTCTGAGCAAGGGTGCTGTTAATTATAACCGCGGCCAGCCCCGCAAAGCCGGTTAAGGTATCTAAATCCTGTTTTGTAAAATCTCCGCTTTTTTTATTTATAGCTTCAACTACTCCTATAAGGTTATTATTTGCGATCATAGGAACGCCAATTATGGAATTTGTGCGGTACCCGGTTTTTTTATCGGTGTCAGGGCAAAATCTTTCGTCGTTATACGGGTCGTTTACTATTTCAGATTTGCGGTTTTGGGCAATCCATCCGGCTATTCCTTTTCCCAGGGGGACCTTAAGTTTTTTTAAGATATCTTCTCCTGAAGCGGATTTAAAATATAAATTTTTGCCGCTCCCGTCAAGAAGCATAACAGAAGACCTGTCGGCATTAAGAATATCTTCTACGGAGTGACTTATTTTAGATAGCAGTTCATCAAGATTTGAAGATGAGCTGAGCTCCTGCGCTACATTAAAAAAACTTATAGAACCAATAGAGCTTTCATCTTTTCCGGGCTCCTGAACCGGCGCAGGCTGGCCTGTAAGGCTGTAACCGCATTTAGGGCAGAATTTGTAATCAGACAAAACTACTTTATTACATTTAGGGCATATATCCATAATTATTGACTCACTCTCAAAAGTTCTTCATAGGTAGTTATACCATGCGCAATCTTCATTATACCGTCATCCCACAGCGGCCTCATTCCATTTTTTTTGGCGAATTTCGTTATGGGACCGGTTGCAATCTGCTCTAAGAGGAGCTCTCTAAGCCCTTCGTCAAAAAGCAGAATTTCGTGTATTCCGGCTCTTCCTTTATAACCGCTGTCGCCGCACTTTTTACAGCCTTTTCCTACCATGGGTTTTATCTCTTCGGCCGGTATTTTAAGGCGCGTGAATTCTTCTGTAAGTTTCGCAGGTATTTTTTCAAGTTTGGTTTTACATGATTTACAGACGGTTCTTACCAGTCGCTGGGCAAGTACTGCTTCAATGGTGGAAGATATCAGATACCGGGGGACATTCATTTCCGCAAGACGGGATACGGCGCCGGCGGCGCTGTTTGTATGGATCGTTGAAAGCACAAGGTGGCCGGTCATGGCGGCTTCCATGGCAATCTGAGCGGTTTCCCTGTCCCTTATTTCACCGACCATTATAATATCCGGGTCCTGCCTAAGGAAAGCCCTCAGAGCGGCCGCAAAATCAAGCCCTATGTCGGGGTTTATGCTTAACTGTATAACTTCTCCCAGATCGTATTCTACAGGATTTTCCGCGGTAAGAATCTTTTCAGGGGAGACCGGCAGTTTTTCTCCGCCGGATGTAATTTTAGATTCTTTGATTATATGGTTTAAAGAAGAATAAAGTGTTGTTGACTTACCGCTTCCGGTCGGGCCGCAGACAAGTATTATACCGTAAGGTTTTGCAAGGGCATCTTTAAATTTTTGAAGCGTGTCTTTAAGAAATCCAAGCTGAGGAAGGTCTACCATAATATTTGTGCGGTCAAGCACCCTCATAACGCAGCTTTCCCCGTAGGCTGTTGGGATTATATTTACTCTGAATTCAATTGGTTTATTTTTATAAGAAATTTGTATTCTTCCGTCTTGTGGTTTTCTTCTCTCGGTGATGTCCATGGATTTAGACATTATTTTAATTCTGGCAAGAATGGCGTTAAGAAGGCTCTTGGATATGTCAAAAGAAGATTTCTCCAGCCGGCCGTCCCGGCGGTATCTTACCTGCATATGTTTTTCAAAGGGTTCTATATGGATATCGGAAGCCTCCCTTGAGAGAGCCTCGAGAATAATCCCGTTAGCAAGTTTACGGGCCTTTTTCTCGTCAGCTTCTCCGGTTTTTTCCATGGTAATTTCTTCACGAAAACCGCCGGTTTTCTCTTTAATAGCAGAGTCGCCTGATTTTGTGACCGAAGAGATATAGTCGGTTATTTTTGAATCCTGGGTAAATATTGCATTAAGCCCCTTGGTTATGTCTGCCGGCATGGACAGGTAGGGTTTTATCTCGTAGTTTGTGCGAATATGCAGGTCTTCGGTGGCAGCCAGGTCCCAGGGTTTTGCCATTGCGGTGTAAAGTATGCCGTCGCTGCGGGCAAAAGGAAGGACTAAATATCTGCGGGCGGTTGTTTCGGGAACCATCCGGGCTGCGTCTTCATCGACATCGATTGAATCTATATCTACGGCTTTGACGTCCCAGCTTTTACTTAAAACTTGCAAAAATTTTTGTTTCGAGAGAATCTCGGTATCTATAATAATTTGTTCTATAGG
>JAQICQ010000160.1 GCA_027858455.1 Elusimicrobiota bacterium
AGACGGGTTGTTTTGTGAAAAGATTTTTGGCCCGATAAAAGATTATGAATGCAACTGCGGAAGATATAAATATCCCAGGCACGAAGGCGTTGTATGCGAGAGGTGCGGGGTAGAGGTTACAAAAAAGGAAGTTCGAAGAGAGAGAATGGGGCATATCGAGTTAGCCGTTCCGGTTGCTCATATCTGGTATGTCCGTCAGCCTCCGTCAATGATCGGAAAAATTTTAAATCTGAAAAGAAAATATATTGAACAGATTGCTTATTACGCATCTTATATTATTACCGATATTGAAAACGATATTTTTGCGGATATAAAACTTATAGATAATAAAAAAATAGCTCCTCATGATGTGGATTCTTTTAACGAACGTCAGTATATATCAGTAATAAATGCTGAAACTTATAATAAGATTCAGTCTATTTTAAAAGAGCTTAAAGAACTTTATAAAGATTTGACAGAATCGTGGGTTTCAGGCGATATAATGTTTTTTAAGAGCTTTGTAAGAGAAATATATAAAGAACCTCTTTACGGAGACCTGCAGAGAAAGATAGGAAAAAATATTTATAACGCGGATAAATTTAACAGCATCTACGACCTTTCGGCAAATAAGTTTAACAAAATAGAAGAATATCTTGACGCGATAGAGAAAAACCTTAAAGCTATCGCTGAAGCGACAATCGAAAAATCAGATGTTTTTACAGATTATTTTGAAAATGTAGTAAATTGCTGGGAAGTTGATGATTACAGCGGTATAATAGAGAACTCCGGTAAAGTTCTTGAAAATACGAAAGATAAAAAGGTTATATCGGGGTTTGAAGAGATATTAAAGATAAGCAATAAAATAGTAGGGGTAGAAAATGAGCTCAAAGATTCCATAAACGATAAAATAAGGGCTCTTATAAAAGAGACTGATAAGAACCTGAAAGATGAACCGGTTTTAACAGGGACTATCGGAGGTGAAGGTCTTTATAATTTGCTTAAAGATGACTTTAATCCCAAGAAGATCGCGGATAATATACGGGAAAAATTAAAATCTCCAAAAACCGGCAAAGGTAAAAGCCGCCGGTTCAAAATACGTTTAAAGATAATAGAATATTTCATAAATTCCAATAATAAAGCCGAATATATGATGTTGAAAAGAGTGCCGGTTATACCTCCGGATTTAAGGCCCCTGGTTCCGCTTAAGGGCGGGACGTTTGCATCGTCCGATTTAAATGACCTTTACAGAAGGATAATAAACCGGAACAAACGCCTTAAAGCTATTATTGAGATAGGGGCGCCGGATGTAATGCTTCACAACGAAAAACGTCTTCTGCAGGAATCGGTAGATACCCTTATACAAAACGGGGTGAGAAACAAAACCGTGAGGGGTTCCGGCAGGCGTCCTCTGAAATCTCTTTCTGAAAATATTAAAGGAAAACAGGGCAGATTCCGGAGAAATTTATTGGGCAAGAGGGTTGATTATTCGGGGCGGTCGGTAATTGTAGTTGGCCCGAATTTAAAATTAAGCCAATGCGGCCTGCCCAAGGAGATGGCCGTTGAACTGTATAAACCTTTTATATTAAGAGGCCTGATGAAAAAAGGGTATGCGGCCAATGCAAAGGCTGCCCGCAGATTACTTGAGCAGGAAGTTCCGATAGTCTATGATATACTTGAAACAATAATCAAAGACCATCCCGTGCTTCTTAACCGAGCTCCTACTTTGCACCGGCTCAGTATCCAGGCCTTTGAACCTGTTCTTGTAGAAGGTAAAGCAATACAGCTTCACCCTCTGGCCTGCGCGGGATTTAACGCGGATTTTGACGGCGATCAGATGGCAGTGCATGTTCCTATATCTCCAGAAGCCTGCATGGAAGCAAAACTTATGGTTATGGCGGTTAACAATATAATTTCTCCCGCGCACGGAGACAACATAATGGCTCCTTCCCAGGATATGGTTATGGGGTGCAACTACATAACCAGAGAAAAACGAGGCGTAAAAGGAGAAGGCTCAATATTTGCAGACAGTAAAGAGGTTGAGTATGCTTATCAGTCTGGAGCCCTAGATATTAACGCCCGCATTAAAGTCAACGGTATAAACAAAATTAAGGAAGAAGGTTTAAAGAAAGAAGACTTTAGGAATTCCGACAAGTGGAAAGATTACACTACCGGTGGGAGAGTTATATTTAATGAGCTGCTTCCCGACGGGTTTGAATTTTTAAATGAAGTAGTGACAAAAAAGGTCTTAAATCAGCAGGTAGCAAAATGTTTCTGGGAATTCAGCAAATACGAAACGGTTAAATTTCTTGACAGAATTAAAAAGTTTGGTTTTAAATATGCCACCACAAGCGGCATATCTCTTTCCATAGATGATATGGAAATACCGGAATATAAAAAATCGGCCATAGAAGCAGCTGAAAAACAAGTTGATAAGATTCTTGAAAATTATCACAAAGGATATATAACCGCCGCTGAAAAGAGCAACGAAATTATTGATATATGGAGCCAGGTCACGGATAAGGTCGCTGATGCAATGATAGGTGAGATAGAAGAACAGAACCGTAAAAAGTACAATCCGGCCAATCCGAAATTCAACCCTCTTCAGCTTATGGCTTCGTCGGGGGCGCGTGGTTCTATAGATCAGATAAGACAGTTAGCCGGAATGCGTGGTCTCATGAGCCGGAGCGGAACCGGCGGCAGCGGCGAGGTAATCGAGCAGCCGATAAAATCTAATTTCCGCGAAGGTCTTTCAGTATTTGAATATTATATATCCACCCACGGAGGAAGAAAAGGTCTTACCGATACAGCATTAAAAACAGCAGAAGCAGGCCATCTTACGAGGCGATTAGTTGATGTTGCCCACAATGTTATAATTGTTGAGGATGATTGTGATACCGTCCGGGGTATTAATGTAAGCGCAATACGGGATACCGAGACGAATGAAGAGATTGAAAGTCTGTCCGACAGGATCCACGGCCGTATTACGCTCAACTCTATAGCGGACCCGTTATCCGATGAAGTTATAGTAAAAGAGGGGGACTTGATAAACCGTGAAATAGCAGACCGGATTGTGCGCTCGGAAATAACCGGGTTAAGAGTCAGATCTCCGATTACCTGCGAATCCAAAAACGGTATATGCAGAAAATGCTACGGAGCAGATCTTTCCAGCGGCAACCTTGCCCGGGAGGGTATGGCAGTCGGAGTTATTGCCGCCCAGTCTATAGGGGAGCCCGGCACTCAGCTGACTTTACGTACTTTTCATGTCGGAGGAACCGCTTCAAATATATCACAGGCGAGGGAAATCAGGGCAGAAATTGACGGTATAGTAAGGTTTGAGGACATCAATACCATAGAAGATGAAAAAGGGCGAATAATAAATATTTCCCGCAAAGGAAAAATTGAAATTAAGGGAAAACAGGAGGGGGAGATACATAAAGATACTTATGATGTAAGATACGGCGCAGTGCTTCATAAGAAGAAATCAAAATCCGGAGTGAAAGTTAAAGAAGGCGAAGTTATTGCCGAATGGGAACCGTTTTCCACCCCCATTATAGCCGAACAGAACGGCACCGTAAAATATATTGATATAGTAAGGGGAATAAATGCCCGCGAAGAGGTAAATCAAAAGACCGGCAGAACCGAATTGGTAGTAGTGCCGTATATCGGCGGAGTAAAAGGCGGTAAAAAGAATTATTACCCCCACATTGAGCTTAAAGCTAAAAAAGGTGAAACCAAAAAATATCCGCTTCAGATTGACGCTCTGCTGTCCGCTTCAAAAGAAGAGATAGAAAAAGGTAAGAAAATAAGGGTTGGCGAAGAGCTGGCCAGAGTTCCTCTTAAAGAAATTAAAACCCGGGATATTACTTCCGGCCTGCCCAGGGTTATAGAGCTTTTTGAAGCAAGGCCTCCGAAAAACAGCGCCGTAGTAAGCGAGATTGAGGGCACTGTATCGATCGTGCAGAACGAGAAAGGTACTTCCGGCGCTCTTACGGTTTCAATTAACCCGCCCGAAGGAGAAGGAGTGGCTAAGACTTATAAAATTCCGCCGGGTAAGCACCTGGAGGTAATAGACGGTACGGAAGTTCAGGAAGGGGATGCTCTTACAGACGGAGCGGTAGATACGCATGACATACTTGATGTTAAGGGGTATAAGGCTGTTCAGGAATTTCTGGTTAATGAAATACAGAGCGTTTATAGGTTGCAGGGGGTTGATGTCAACGATAAGCATATTGAGATAATTATCCGTCAGATGCTCTCGTTCGTGCAGATTACCGCCAGCGGAGATACAACATTGCAGGAAAAAGAAGTAGCTAAAAAAACTGTCGTTGACCGTGTCAATAAAGAATTAGGGCCGGATCAAGAGCCGGCAAGATATCAGCCGAAGCTGCTGGGAATATCCAAAGCATCGTTAAACAGTGAAAGTTTTATATCTGCCGCCTCATTTGAGAGGACCACAAAAGTATTAACACAGGCGGCAGTTTCAGGGCAGGTAGATTACCTGCGGGGGCTGAAAGAAAATGTTATCGTAGGTAAATTAATACCGGTTGGAACCGGACAACTTAAGGAGGAAGCATAATTTATAATGCCAACAACTAACCAGTTAATAAAAAAAGGACGTAAAAAAATAGTAAAAAAGAAAAATACGCCGGCGCTGGGCGGAAGCCCGCAAAAAAGAGGTGTCTGCATAAGAGTATGTACAACTACTCCTAAAAAACCGAATTCCGCGTTGAGAAAAGTCGCCAGAGTTAAACTTACCAACGGAATGGATGTTGCCGCTTATATTCCGGGGGAAGGCCATAATCTTCAGGAGCACTCAATAATTTTACTCAGGGGTGGGCGGGTTAAGGATCTCCCCGGAGTAAGGTATCATGTTATAAGGGGGGCGCTTGATTGCGCCGGAGTTGACAACAGGTCACAGGGTAGGTCAAAATACGGAAAGAAAAAATCATGAATACAGATAATAATTACCAGAAATATAACGATAAAGAGTTTACCCATAAAGAGATTATGGACCGGTTAATAAAGAAAGTAATGTGGGCGGGCAAAAAGAGTCTGGCCGCCAAGATATGTAGCGAAGCTTTAAATATGTCCGGAGAAAAATTAAACGTCAGCCCGGAAGAAGCTTTAGATAAAGCTTTGGAAAATGTCGGGCCTTTGGTTGAGGTTAAGTCAAAAAGAGTGGGTGGAGCTACTTATCAGGTGCCGGTAGAAGTTACACCTTTGAGAAAATTACAGCTTTCCATAAGATGGATTGTAGATTTTGCCCGGACGAGAAAAGGGATGGATATGAGCAGGGCATTAGCCGGAGAAATAGTTCAGTCGGCAAAAGGAGAAGGCGCTGCGGTTAAAAAGAAAGAAGACATCCATAGAATGGCGGAAGCCAACAAGGCTTTTGCCCATTACAGTTGGTAAATAAATATAAATAGAACAAATTGAACATAACAGAAGAGATAATATCAAAAGAAATGAATGAATTAAGTAAATTAAGGGAGATAGGCATTGTAGCTCATATAGACGCAGGTAAGACTACGGTTACCGAGCGGATGCTTTTCTATACCGGAAAAACCTATAAGATGGGAGAGACCCATGACGGCACGGCGGTTATGGACTGGATGCAGCAGGAGCAGGACAGGGGAATAACTATAACTTCCGCTGCTACTACATGCCAATGGAAAGACTGCACTATAAATATAATAGATACTCCGGGACATGTTGATTTTACGGTAGAAGTAGAAAGATCCCTGCGGGTTCTGGACGGATGCGTGGTTGTCTTTTGCGGGGTGGGCGGCGTTGAGCCTCAGTCTGAAACTGTCTGGAGGCAGGCCGACAGATATAATGTGCCCAGGATAACTTTTGTAAACAAACTTGATCGTACGGGGGCGGATTTTCACCGGGTTATAAAGGATATGAAAGAAAAGCTCAAAGAAGAAACCGCTGTTCCCATACAGCTTCCCATAGGTTCAGAGGAGAACTTTGAAGGCATAATAGATCTGGTGGAGATGAATGCAAAAATATTTAATGAAGAGACAGGGGTGAAAATAGATGTCGTCCCTATTCCTGAAAATATGATTGAAGAAGCTGTCAGAATGCGCGCAAAATTAGTTGAAACTTTAGGTGAAATCGATGAAAGCATAATGGAAAAATTTATCGAGGAAGAAAAAGTTTCTGTCTCTTTGCTGAAAAAGGCAATTCGTAAAGCAACTGTTAATTTTAAAATAATTCCGGTTTTATGCGGGTCAGCCCTTAAAAATAAAGGGATCCAGATGCTTATGGACGCCGTTAAAGATTATCTGCCCTCTCCCCTGGACGTTAAAGAGGTCAAGGGTATGAATCCGGATACCGGCAAGGAAGAGATAAGAAAAGCCGACCCGGACGGCCCGCTTTCCGCGCTGGTATTTAAAATAATGTCGGATACCTATGTAGGCCGGCTTGTTTTTACCCGGGTTTATTCGGGAACATTAAAAAAAGGGTCTTACATATATAACCGCACTTTGGATAAAAAAGAGAGAGTTTCCAGGATTTTGGAGATGCATGCAAATACCCGTAAGGACAGGGATCTGCTTAGAGCCGGAGAAATCGCAGCCATAATTGGCCCTAAAGATACTTCTACCGGAGATACTTTATGCGATGAGGATTCTCCCATAATTCTTGAAAATATACATTTTCCTGATCCGGTTGTGTCAATTGCCATAGAAGCAGCCGATAAACAGGAAGAAGAAAAGTTAATGGTGGCATTAAGTAAACTTATTTCCGAGGATCCTTCGTTAGTCCTGACGGTTGATGAGACCAGCGGCCAGAGTATAATAAAAGGCATGGGTGAACTGCACCTGGAAGTAATAGTATACAGGCTAAAAGACGAATTTAATATAAAGTGCCGGGTTTCAGAACCCATTGTGACTTATAAAGAAACAATAACTAAGAAATTAAAAATAGATGAGAAATATGTCAAACAGTCCGGCGGCCGCGGACAGTACGGGCATGCAGTAATAAAGTTTGAGCCGGCAAAAAAGAATACCGGATTTGATTTTATTAATGAAATAAGAGAAGGACGGATTCCCAAAGAATTTATTCCGGCAATAGAAGAAGGAGTAAAAGAAGCATTAACAGACGGACAGCTCGGAGGTTTTGAAGTAACCGATGTAAGAGCCACCCTTATTGACGGGTCTTTCCATGAAGTTGATTCATCAAAAATGTCTTTTAAGATAACGGGGGGCCGCGCCGCTCGTCGAGCTTTGAGGAAAGCCGGCCCGGTACTGCTTGAACCTATTATGAAAATTGATATAATGGTTCCTAATGAACATCTCGGCGGAGTGCTTGAAGATTTCAATTCAAGACGGGGAACCGTCAAAGAGCTTTTAAGCAGCGGCGACAGTCATTTTATAAAGGGAACGGCGCCGCTGGCTGAAATGTTTGGTTATGCAACTTCTCTAAGGTCGGCAAGTCAGGGGAGAGCGTCTTACAGTATGGAACCGTCTCATTTTGAAAAGGTTCCCCGGCAGATAACAGAAGATATATTAAAATAATCAGATAAAATTAAGATAATTACGGAGGTATTTAAAAATGGCGAAAGAAAAATTTGAAAGAAGTAAACCGCATGTAAACGTGGGAACGATAGGTCATGTTGATCACGGTAAGACAACGCTTACAGCGGCGATACTGCAGTATCTTGAAAACAAAGGTTTAGCGGAACTTAAAGGCGTTGACGATATAGATAATGCCCCCGAAGAAAAAGAAAGAGGCGTAACGATAGCGACGGCGCATGTAGAATACGAGAGTGAAACGCGTCATTATGCTCATGTTGACTGTCCCGGCCATGCCGATTATGTAAAGAATATGATAACAGGCGCAGCGCAGATGGAAGGAGCGATATTAGTGGTATCAGCGGCCGACGGCCCGATGCCGCAGACCCGCGAGCATATACTTCTTGCCAGGCAGGTGGGAGTACCTGCGATAGTGGTTTTCATGAACAAGACCGATCAGGTAGACGATGATGAACTTATAGAGCTTGTAGAGCTTGAGATAAGAGAGCTTTTAAGCAAATACGAATTTCCGGGAGATGATATTCCGGTAATAAAAGGTTCTGCGTTAAAAGCGCTTGAAGCCGGTCCGGACAGCGAAGAGTCAAAGCCTCTCGGAGAGCTTATAACAGCGCTTGACGAGCATATACCGGAGCCGGAAAGAGATGTCAATAAACCGTTTTTAATGAGTGTAGAGGATGTCTTTACCATAACCGGCCGCGGAACGGTAGCAACCGGTCGTATTGAAAGAGGAAAAGTTAACAATGGCGATAAAATAGAGATAGTCGGTTTGAAAGAGAGTCGTCAGTCAGTCGCCACCGGTATAGAGATGTTTAGAAAAGATATGGACCAAGCCCAGGCGGGGGATAATGTGGGAATGCTGTTAAGGGGAGTTGAGAAAGAAGAAGTAGAGAGAGGGCAGGTAATAGCCAAACCCGGAAGCATAACGCCGCATACAAAGTTCAGAGGGCAGTTATATATATTAAGTAAAGAAGAAGGCGGAAGGCATACGCCGTTTTTCAGCGGATACCGGCCGCAGTTCTTTTTCAGGACAACAGATGTAACGGGAATAGTTAAACTTGCCGAAGGCAGGGAGATGGTAATGCCCGGAGACAATGTAGAGCTTGAGGGAGAACTTATAGATCCAATTGCAATGGAAGAAGGATTAAGATTTGCGATAAGAGAAGGCGGTCATACGGTAGGCGCCGGTGTAGTATCGGAAGTGATTGAATAGAGATGGCACAAAACGATAGAATAGTTCAGCATTTAGAGTGTCAGAAGTGTAAAAGAAGAAATTATACTTACAGGCGCAATAAGATGCATAAACAGGATAAATTAGAGATTAAAAAATTCTGCCGCTTTTGCCGGAGTCATACTGTCCATAAGACAGTTAAAGGTTAATAGGCCTGTGGCGCAATTGGCTAGCGCATCGGATTCCAAATCCGGCGGTTGCAGGTTCAAGTCCTGCCAGGCCTGCCATAATTTAAAAAGATGATAGATAAAATTACAGAATTTTTCAGAGGAGTTATAAGTGAGGCAGGTAAGGTTACCTGGCCAAGCCGCAGAGAATTAATAGGTTCCACAATAGTTGTGGTGATATTGGTTCTTATAGTTGCAGCATACATAGGCCTTGTTGATTTTTTCCTGTCACGTATTTTGAGTGTACTTTTAAAATGATATCAAAAAAAAGAAGAAACAGAAAAAAAAGAGTTGACTGGTATGTAGTAAATACATATACAGGGCAGGAAGATAAGATAAAGGCCAGGATTGAAAAATTAATTGAAAAGAAAGAGTTAGGGGATAAAATTTTTAAAATTCTTATTCCTAAAAAAGAAGTGATGACTTTACGTAAAGGAAAAAAGAAAGTCGTTGAAAAAGAGTTTTTTCCGGGATATATTCTTGTCAATATGGTTAAAGATGCTGATAGTTATACAATGATAAAAAACATTACCGGAGTCACCGATTTTTTAGGCGGGAAAAACTATATGCCTCTAACTTCGGAAGAATTCGCTAAAATACAAAACACGGTTAAACAGAAAGAAAGCGAAGACCCTCGTCCTGCGGTCACATTCAAGTCCGGGGATAATGTGCGAATAATTGACGGGCCTTTCGATAATTTTATGGGTATAGTAGAGGAAACCGATGAAGGAAAGCAAAAAGTAAAAGTTATGGTTACTATCTTTGGACGAACAACGCCTGTAGAACTTGATTTTTTACAGGTTGAAAAGTCTTAAGTAAGAAATTGTTTTTGTAAATCTTTTCCACAAAGTTTTTTAAATAATAGGTGGCAGAACAGAGATTTTTTTAAAACGGAATAATTAAAATGTTCTTGCATGAGATAAATTTACAAGGGAGATAAATGATGGCAAAAAAAGTAGATATAGTTATAAAACTTCAAATACCGGCAGGGGGAGCTAATCCGGCGCCTCCGGTGGGCCCGGCGCTCGGGCAGCATGGATTAAATATAATGGATTTCTGTAAGGCTTTTAACGAAAAGACTAAAAACAGAGAGCCGGGGATATTGGTTCCGGTGGATATTACAGTTTACAAGAATAAGAGTTTTTCTTTTAAAACAAAGATTGCTCCGGTTTCCGCGTTAATTAAAAAAGCAGTAGGAATTGCTGTAGCCAGCGGTGAACCGAATAAAATTAAAATCGGCGAAATAACTGAAAAAGAGATAGAACAAATTGCTGAAAAAAAGATGCCGGATTTAAATACAGATAATATAGAGGCGGCAAAAAATATTGTTAAAGGAACGGCAAAAAGTATGGGGGTAGTGGTGGTAGCTGAAGCTACAGGCAAAGAATATGATACTTACAAATCTCCAAGCGCGGACACAGTAGAAACAACCGTTACGGAAGATGGAGCAGAGACCAAACAGGAAGTGGCCCAATAATATGAGAAGCAAAAGATATAAGGAAGCAAAAAGCAAGGCAGAAAATAAATCGCTGGAAATCAATGAAGCAATTAATAAAGTAAAAGAGACCGCAACGGCAAATTTTGACGAATCAGTTGAGATTACCGTAGTGCTGGGAGTAGATCCTAGAAAATCAGACCAGATGGTACGCGGTAACCTTGTTTTGCCTCACGGCACGGGTAAAGAAGTTAAGGTAGCGGTAGTTGCAGAAGGCGAAGATATTAAAGCAGCCGAAAAAGCCGGCGCGGATTTAGCCGGGAAAGATAAGGTTATTGACTTAGTTCAAAAAGGAAATCTGGACTTTGATGTTCTTATTGCTACTCCTTCCTGTATGAAAGACCTCGGCAAGCTGGGGCGCATATTAGGACCTCAGGGACTTATGCCTTCTCCTAAATCAGGTACGGTCGTTGAGAATGTCGCAGAAGCCGTAGAAAAAGTGAAAAAGGGGCAGATAGAGTTTAAAATGGACAGAAACGGAGTGGTTCACGCAAGCATAGGTAAAGTTTCTTTCGAAGATAAAAAAATAAGCGATAATTTTAACGCATATTTAAATTCTGTTAAAAGGTCACGTCCTGCGTCCACAAAGGGCAGATTTATAAAAAAAGTTACGCTCTCTGCCACTATGGGGCCGTCAGTGTCGATAGAGCTGTAATTTAATTGTTACCACACTAACTAAAAATCGGGGGGCATGTCTGTTAATATTTAACAAACCAAAAACTTATTTTTTTAAACCGTTGCATCTTATGTTTTTATTGGCGTTATTTTACATATATGTAGTTTTTGGTATTTCGGAGCCGCAGACAGTTTTACACTGAGACCAGTTTTAAAATTTGACAAACTATAAATAAACTATTATTATAACATAGATTATGATTTTGTGAGGAAATTGCTGTTATTGCGTGAAATCTGCAGCATGTATATAATAAATTTAGGAAGATAAAAATGCTTTTAGAAGATAAAAAACAATTCATTGATGAATTTAAGGAAAGATTAATAGAAAGCCAGTCTTGTATATTAACAAATTATCAGGGTCTGGCCGTAAATGATATCACAGAATTAAGAAGTAAGCTCCGCAAGTCTGAATGCGCGATGAGGGTAGTTAAAAACCGTCTTGCAAAAAGAGCCCTTAAAGATATCAAGAATGATAAATACGAGGAGCTTGATAGTTATCTTAGTGGGCCTACTGCTGTTTTGCTGGCCGGCAAAGATCCGTCCGCCGCGGTTAAAATATTTAAAGAGTTTGCGGATAAAAATGAATTCATGGAATTTAAGGCGGGGGTAATTAATGATAACGCCGTAACCGGTGAGCAACTGTTGCGTTTAGCCGACCTCCCTTCTAAAGATGCTATGTTGGGAAAAACAGTTAATGTTATGAATGCTCCGATACAGGGTCTCTATACGGTCTTAAGCGGTATTATTAAAAAATTAGCGTATGTATTAAATGATTTAAAAGATAAGATTGAAAAAGAGGGCCCGGCTGAAGGCGCGGAAGCTGAAAATAATGAACAAAAACCTGCCGACACAGAGAAAAAACCACTGGCCGAAGAAGAAAAGAATCAAGAAGAAGACAAAGAAAAGAAAGCAAAAACAGAAGTTAACGCCGGGAAGAACGGCAAAGACAGTGTTAAAGAAAAAACAGAAACGGATCGTAGTAAAGAAAATACTAAAGACGAAAGTAAAGAGAAACAGGAGGGAGACGATGGCAAAGAAGAAAAGTAGTGTAGATACAATCCTTGAGGAAATAGAGAAACTGACCGTGTTGGAACTGTCAGATCTTGTTTCAGCAATGGAAGAAAAGTTTAACGTTTCAGCCCAGGCGCCGGTAGCGCAGATGGCAGCTGGAGCTGCACAGGGCGGCCAGGCAGAAGAAAAATCAGAGTTTGATGTTATACTTCAAGCTCCGGGGCAGAAAAAGATTCAGGTAATTAAAGCGGTTCGCGAAATTACCGGATTAGGGTTAAAAGAAGCCAAGGGCCTTGTAGACAGCGCTCCGGCACCGGTAAAAGAGGGGCTTGATGAAGAAAGCGCCGAAAAGATAAAAGATCAGTTAGAAGAACAGGGGGCAACTGTCGAACTGAAATAATGTTATTTAAAGATATTCCACAAAAAGTAAAAGACATGTCCAGTCTTAAGTCCGGCGGAACTGGAGACAGTTCCGGAGCGGAATTTGACTTGACTAAAATTCAGCAAGCTTCGTATGCCAAGTTTTTATGTAAGGATATAAAGGCAAAAGAAGATTACATGAGTCTGGAGAGCGTTTTGCGTGAATTCTTTTCTGGGCAGGAATATGTTAATAATTTAATTCAATCTAAAATAGCGTTGGTAAAAGCAAAAGAAGAACTTCTTCTTAAATTAATGGAAGGCGGCATTGACGCTGACTATAAGGGTATAGGCAAAGACATAAAAGAGCTTAAGGAAAGCATTGCGGATCTTAAGATACAGGTATTGTCAAGAAGCTTGAAAACGGTTAAAAGTATTGATGACCGAAAAGATATAATAAAGAAGCTGCGAAGTATTAAATCCGACCGAAGCAAGTATAGTTTCAGCAAGGATAAGTACAAAAAGGCTAGCGCTAAAGGAAAAGTTAAAAATAAAAAGCTGACAGTTTTAAAAAAGGAAGTCCTGACTCAGGAAGAAGATGTCCAGTCTCTGATTGAAGAGAGAGTCATAGAGTTTGAGTATATAGATTATGAGTTTAAAAAACCGAGATATTCAATCCAGGAGTCTCAAAGAAGGGACGTTACATATGCGGTAAGGGCGCGGGTGAAGTTTAATATCTTAATGTATAAGAAAGGAAAAGAAAAGCCCGGACCGATAATTGAACTTCCTTCCGTTTATCTCTTTGACCTGCCTAAAATAACACCTCACGGAACTTTTGTTGTAAACGGCGCAGAAAGAGTTATCGTAAATCAGCTCCATAAGTCTCCCGGGGCCTATTACGATTATTTTGAAAAACAACTCTCCCGTAAAAGCGGAAAGATAACCCGTGATTCAACGGATATAGGTAAAAGGCTTTTCGAGTCCGGACTTACCCCTTACAGGGGCAACCGGTTTAAGCTCCAATACGAACTTCATAATGAACTGTCTATGAAAATTTTCAGGGGGCCTAATACTAAAGCTCCTAAAATAGCGGTTA
>JAQICQ010000183.1 GCA_027858455.1 Elusimicrobiota bacterium
AGTTCGGGGGAAGGTATGTCCCCGAGACGCTCATAGAGCCGCTGAATGAACTGGAGGAAAATTACAATAAATATAAAGAGGACAAGAAGTTTCAAAACAAATTATCGGAAATTCTTAAAAATTATGCGGGGCGGCCTACTCCGCTTTACCTTTCCGGAGCATTATCGGAATATTGCGGATGCACTGTCTATCTGAAAAGAGAGGACCTCGGTCATACCGGCGCGCATAAGATAAACAATGCTTTGGGGCAGGGCCTTCTGGCAAAAAGAACCGGAAAAAAAAGCATCATCGCTGAAACCGGTGCCGGCCAACACGGAGTTGCCACTGCAACCGCCGCCGCTCTTTTCGGCTTGAAGTGTACTGTTTATATGGGGGCAAAAGACGTTGAGCGACAGCGCAGCAATGTTCTTCGCATGAAGCTTCTGGGCGCCGATATTGTTGAAGTCAGGGAGGGGGATGAAACCCTTAAGGCAGCGGTAAATGCAGCTTTAAGAAAATGGGTAAAAGATCCTGAAAATATTTATTACCTTCTCGGTTCGTGCGTAGGGCCTCATCCGTATCCGGCAATGGTCAGGGATTTTCAGGCTGTTATAGGGGAAGAGGAAAAAAACCAACTTCAGGGAAAAGCGGATGTTATAGTTGCCTGTGTCGGAGGAGGTTCTAATTCAATAGGAATATTTTCTCCATTTTTTAAAGATAGAAATATAAGATTTGTGGGTGTAGAGGCAGAGGGCTGCGCGACGCTTTCTAAAGGGAAAGTCGGTGTTCTTCACGGCGCGAAAAGTTATCTTCTTTATGATAAAAGAGGGCAGATAAAAAAGACCCATTCTATCGCACCCGGGCTTGACTACAGCGGAGTGGGCCCTGAACATTCTTTTTACAAGGCAACCGGCCGGGCAGAATATGTAAACGTCACAGACAGTGAAGCGCTTAAATCCTTCAAATGGCTTTCTGAAAATGAAGGTATAATACCGGCGCTTGAATCTTCACATGCGATAGCGTGGGTTATGAAGTCCCGCTGGAAGGCTGAAGATAGGGTAGTTATTAATCTTTCCGGAAGGGGAGATAAGGACGTTGACGAAGTTTTTTCCGAGTAAAAAGCCGAGTAAAGATCCGAGTAAAAAGCTGAGTAAATATTCGAGTAAAAATTTGAGTAAAGATCCGAGTAAATTAAATAAAGAGGGTTTATGACAAAATTAAAAGATAAAATTGATAGGTTTTACAGTAGAGGCAAGACCGGATTAAGTTTTTTTCTGACCGGCGGTTATCCGGATATGGATGAGTTTAAGAAAATTGTAAGGTATATAGACAATAAAAAGCTTGCGGATTTTATTGAAATAGGAATACCTTTTTCCGACCCGGTCGCCGACGGCCCGGTGATACAGGTCGCATCCCGTAAAGCTCTTGCCGCAGGGGCCTCGTATAATAAAATTTTAAAGGCCGTAAAAAGCCTAAAAAAAGATATTGATATTCCGATGGTGCTTATGAGTTACTTAAATGTCTTAATGGCCGACGGACTTAAAAACTCTTTAGCGGCCGCCAGCGATGCGGGATTCAGCGCGGTTATAATACCCGATATGCCTTACGGTGAGCATGAGGAGGTTGAGGGTATATTAAAGCGCCTAAATATGGGGCTTGTCCTACTGGTTTCCCCGGCGACGCCGGATAAAAGAATAAGGAATATCGCAAAAGTCAGTTCGCCGTTTCTCTATTATGTAAGTTCTTACGGGGTTACGGGCAGGGGTAAAAAGTTTAATAAAACAACATTAGACAGGATCCGAAAGGTTAAAAGTTTAAGCGCTAAACCGGTCTATTGCGGTTTCGGTATTACGACACCCGCCGATGCAAAATTTATTGCCTCCGCCGCGGACGGAGAGATTATCGGTTCGGCTGTTGTTGATTTAATAAAAGAAGGTGACATTAAAGGTTCCTTTAAAGATATTAATAAATTTGCTATAAGTATAAGTAAAGTATTAAAAGACAGATAATATTCTGAGGAATAAGGATCAACGCACACACTGACCCGGGCTTCTGTAAAAGATAAAAAAATGCCAAATATAAAAATATCAGGAATAACAAATACAAAAGATGCAAAATGGGCAGCCCTGCTGGGGGTTGAATATATTTCAATATCTCTGGTAAAAAACAGCGGCAAAAAAGTTTCGCTTGAGAGCGCCGCCGAGATACTGGACATGCTGCCTTCTTATACTAAATCAATAGTGGAGTTAGGTGACGGCGGGAACGGTATATCGTTAAAAAAAGCAGCCTCCCTTAAACCGGATTATTTTTCGGTAAATGATGTAGATATGATAGATATTATTACAGAGAGTGTCAGCTCTACGGAAAAGAGCCCTTTAGAAAAGAGCCCTTTAGAAAACAGTATTCCGTATAAATACAGGTTTATATTAGAAATATCCCGCCTTGAGGAAATTTTATCGGGAAACTTATCGGGAATTTTGTCAGGAACTTTGTCGGAAAAACTACCTGAAGAGATTGAGTTTATACAGCTTAACACGGATGCTGAAAATTTTCCCATTATTTTTGAAATTGATTATAATAATAAAAAAAATATCATTATAAACGGTGATTATGAACTTGAAAAGATAATAAAAACCTGCAAAAAAGTTTCTCCACATGCCTGGAGCATCAGAAACGCTATAGAAAAATCACCGCGTAGAATTGATTATGATAAGATGAAAGAATATATAAGGGAAATATCGCTGGTATAAAATAACGGAATTATATGACAAAAGCAAAGAGACAAAAAAAAGCGCCCCGGGGTTTATTTAAAAAATGCCCTAAGTGTGATTACTCGATTTATTCCAAGGAACTTAAAGAAAATTTGTGGGTCTGCCCGAAATGCAATTATTATTTTAGATTGAATTCTTCTCTGAGACTAAAATTACTTATAGACAGTGGGTCCTTTAAAGAACACGACAGCAACTTAACCGCTACCGACCCGCTGAAATTCAAGGACCGAATGACTTATTTGAGCCGGCTTGATAAGTATAAGGATAAGACAAACCTTAAAGAAGCGGTGTTATCCGGAGATGCCGCTATCGGAGGGCATAAAATAATAATCTGCATACTTGAT